>DAOVHV010000010.1 GCA_030671645.1 bacterium
ACGGACGTCTGAGGAAATGGAACCCTATCTGAAAGAACCCGGCACACCAGGATGGAAGTCCGTTCTTGGGCTGCCTCGACGAGGATTCTAACGTCGTGACCAAGTGGCCTGTAGGATTGATCGTCCCCATGCAGGACCCGACGCCGTTCTCACCGTTTTGTGCAGATGAATGGCAACAGGCACTGGATGTCGTCTCTGCCGCCGTTTTCGACGGCGTCGAGCTTGCAATCACGAATCCAACACTCCTTGAAGCACCGGAAGTCGCGGAGGCCCTTGAAGCTAGGGGCCTTCGTCTTCTTTCGATTACCACCGGGCAGGCCGCCGGACTGGAAGGTCTTTCACTGTCCTCCGGAGATCAAGATATTCGGCGACGAGCCGTCGCCCGAATTTGCGATCACATGGCGTTCGCGGAGAGATTCGGAGCCGTCGTCATAGTAGGATCGTTGCGTGGCGTTGACGGCGACATCAGATTGCTCAGCGACTCGCTCGCGAAATGCGCCGAATTTAGGCCAGCGGTTCGCCTGGCTCTGGAACCGTTAAATCGATACGAATCGCGGCTGCTGAACTCCATCGAGAGCACAGTAAGGCTGATCGAGAGCATCGGCGCCAGCAACCTGGGACTGCTGTTCGACACCTTCCACGCCAACATCGAGGAAGTGTCCATTCCCGAAGCTATCGCACTTGCCGGAAATCGGCTCATCCACGTTCACCTGGCCGATTCGAATCGCTGGGTGCCCGGTTTCGGGCATTTCGATTTTGCCGTAGTCTGGAAGGCTCTTGAGCAGCTTTCGTATCAGCACTCCCTTGTGCTGGAACCCTTGCCGCTTCCCAGCGCCGACGAGTTGCTCGCCGTAGGTCGAAGACTCAAGGCCGAGTGGCTAAGCATCGGTTACTCGGGAGGCGGATGATGACCATCATTTCCGCACCTAAAGGTTATCGTGCCATTGGCCAAGCCTCCTATGCCAATGATGCGGCATTCTCACTGGTTAGAGATTCCGAGGATCGAAGCTTCCTGCTCGTACAAGGTGACGCCAAAGGGTTCGTCGGTACGTTGGAAGGCGAGATCGTTCTCTGCCCGCTGACGCTGGAGAACGCGCGCGCGCTTGCACGGCAGTTTCCATGGCTGGCTCCACAACGTATTCCTGAGGGGAAACCCAGTTTTGGATTCGGCGATCGGCTGGGAATGGCAACGCCGGGCCACGTTCGCTCTCTGACTGGCTACGACGTATTCCCCATCTTCGCTCAGCAATCGGTTCGGGAGAACGACAGAACCGGGCGTTCGTTTGCCGAGGTTCTGACCGACGCCACGTTCGGCGTCTTTCGGGAAGGCTATGATCAGGGGTTCGGTGCTGACGCCGATCACCTTAAGAATCTTAAGGACGCAGAGGACGCGGCGCGTGCTGGATTTACCTTCTTCACCTGCGATCCGGGTGATCATGTTCAAGATGTGGAAACCCTGTCTTCAGATCAGCTTTGCACTGCATTCAATGCGCTTGAGAACGCGAAGACCTGGCAAGGGCAGTATCTCGATCGTACGTTCCAGATCGGCGATGACTTGCTCTTGCGGTTTGGGGAAGAGGATTTGTATCGCGCTGGGGTGAAATACGGCCGGGCAATCGAGCATGCCGCTGAGATGTACTTCGGACTGGCGCGCTTGCTCCCGGATGGCTTCGATTTCGAGATCTCGGTGGATGAAACGGAATCACCGACGACGCCATTGGAGCACTTGTTTGTCGCGTTGGAACTTCGCCGTCGAGGCGCCAAATTCGTTAGTCTTGCTCCTCGTTTCGTCGGTGCCATGGAAAAGGGAGTTGATTGGCGAGGCGATCTGGACCAATTCAAGGCGGATCTTCTCTCTCACGCGGCTATTGCAAGGTGCGTGGGAGGCTATCGGCTCAGCCTTCACTCAGGGTCGGACAAGTTCAGCCTCTATTCTCTCCTTGCTGACGCTACTGGTGGCTGCTGCCACGTCAAGACGGCAGGGACGAGCTATCTTGTTGCGCTGGATGTCTTAGCGCACAAAGATCCGGGATTGTTCCGGGATATCGCGATGTTCTCGCTTGCAGCGTTTGCCAAGGACAAAGCGACCTACCACATTTCGGCGGATGTTTCGCGCATTCCCCCTCTCGAATCCGTTGCCGATGACGGACTTCCGGGACTTGTGGAAGCGCACGACAGCAGGCAAGTTCTCCATGTCGCCTTTGGATCGGTTCTCAATAGCTCGCTTGGCGAACGGCTCGTCAGTGCTATATTGGAGGTTGAAGACGAACACCTGATTGCGCTGGCTGCTCATCTGGGCCGACATATCCAGGGACTAGGAGGCGAGCTCCATGAGTAAGGGTGAATCGAGGGTTGCCGTCATCACGGGCGGCGGCGGCGTACTCTGCTCCGCTATCGGCAAAGGCTTGGCACAGGAAGGAATTATTGTCGTGCTTCTCGATCTCTCGCTCGACAAGGCTGAGACAGCCGTCGAGTCGATACGTTCGGAGGGCGGCAACGGAATGGCGATTCGAGGCAGCGTGTTGGATCGAGAGGATTTGGAGAAGGCGGCAGCGAGAATCCTGGAAGCGTACGGACGCCTCGATATCCTCATCAACGGCGCTGGGGGCAATCACCCTCAGGCCACCACGAGCGAGGTGTTGCCGTTCTTCGATCTGCCTGAAGAGAGTATTCGTTTCGTTTTCGACCTGAATTTCCTCGGAACGCTCCTACCAAGCCAAGTCTTCGGACGCGTCATGGCTGAGGCAGGCCGCGGCATCATTCTCAACATCGCTTCGATGAGCGCATTTCGTCCGCTGACACGAATTCCAGCGTACTCGGCAGCCAAAGCGGCCATTGCCAATTTCACCCAATGGCTGGCCGTACATATGGCGCAGAATGTCTCTACAGAGATCCGCGTCAACGCCATCGCCCCGGGGTTCTTCCTCACTGAGCAGAACCGCTTCTTGCTGACGACTGAATCCGGCGAATTGACCGCCCGAGGCAGTCAGATCATCGAGCACACGCCCATGGGCAGGTTTGGCAAGCCGGACGATTTGATTGGGACAGTACAGTGGTTGATCTCACCGGCCTCGGAGTTCGTGCACGGTATTGTCGTTCCCATTGACGGCGGATTTTCCGCCTATTCAGGTGTGTAGATCGACATGAGAAACGTTGTTGTAGCGCAATCGGGAGGACCAACCTCCGTCATCAACGCTTGTCTGTTGGGTGTCCTGACCGGGTGCCGATCGTTCCCCAGTGAGTTCGACAATATCTATGCCGCCAAGCACGGTATCGAAGGCTTGTTGCGTGAGCAGCTTCTCGATCTCAATGCTCAGGATGAGCGAGAACTTGAACTTCTTCGAACGACCCCTGCGTCCGGTGCCATCGGCACGTGCCGCTACAAAATCAAGCCCGAGCAGCAAGAGGACCTGGAACGGATTGTCGAAGTATTGGGAACTCATACCATCGGTGCGTTCTTCTACATCGGCGGCAATGACTCCATGGACACGGCTCAGCGCATCAGCGAACTCGCAGAGAAGCGCGGCTTGAATCTGATTTGCGTTGGGGTCCCCAAGACCATCGATAATGATCTTGGAGATCAGGAACGCGTTCTCATCGACCACACGCCCGGATACGGATCGGTGGCACGGTACTGGGCAAATTTGATGTTGACACTGAACGAAGAAAACCGCGGATCAGCGCCCGCAGACCCCGTTCTCGTCGTTCAGGCCATGGGGCGCCGCATTGGCTTCATCCCTGCGGCCGCCCGATTGGCGGACCCTCATCGCCGGCTTCCGTTGCAGATCTATCTACCTGAAGCGGGCCACTCGCTCGAACAGTTGGCGGCCAACGTTGATCGAGAGCTACGACGCTCGGGACGAGCCATCGTCGTCGTCAGCGAAGGCTTTGATGTCGGTGAGCTTGGTGCAAGGCGAGACGCCTTCGGCCACGTCGAATTCGGGGCAAGCCAACAGTCCGTGAGTCAAATCGTCGTCAACTACTTGAATCACATCGGGTTGCCGGTTCGAGGGTCTGCTAGGGGACAAGTTCCAGGAACCGACCAGCGCCATGCCATTCATCTGGCTTCGACTGTCGATATCTCGGAAGCATTTGAGGTTGGTCGGCACGCAGTTTCGGTCGCGCTGGAGTACGGGACCGGGTTCATGGCGACGATCCAACGAACGTCCCAGACTCCCTACATGGTTTCCTATGGGAGGGCGTGTTTGATTGAAATGGCCAATTCCGAACGGCATTTCCCGAGAGAGTGGATCTCCGAGGATGGGATCGATGTAACGGACGAGTTCATCGATTACGCCATGCCGCTGATCGGAGATTCTCCTCCCGTGTTGCCCATGGAAGGTCGATTGCCGCGTTTCGCCAAGCTGACGGACAACGATGTCCCAAGGCGGTGTGCCGACTACACGCCTGAAGCTCATCGAAAGGGATAAGACATGCCATCAACGCTAAACTTGCTGGAGTCGTTCATCCCCACTCAAGGGTTTCTCGTTTGCATCGATTCGGACGGCTGCGCCTTCGACACCATGGGGATTAAGCAGCGAGAATGCTTCTGCCCATGGATGATTGAAGCATTCAATCTGCAGCCGGTTGCCGAGGCGGCCCGCGCGTGCAAAGAATTTGCCGATCTGTTCTCCAAAACTCGCGGTGCCAACCGGCATGTAACCATCAAGCGCATCCTCACTGAACTGCTTCCCTCACATCCGCAGGTGAGCGCGCGTGGCTTTTCGACACCTCAGTATCCCCACTATTTCGAATGGATTGAGAATGCGGACAGCTTGCTGTCCGATGAGGGACTCCGACAGGCGGTGGCTGCTGCCAAGGATTCGAGCGAGCGGCTTGAATTCGAGTACATTCTCAAGTGGAGCGAGCGTGTCAATTGGGCAGTGAAGCAAATCGTATCAGGCATTCCACCATTTCCCGGTGTGCGCGAAGTGTTGATTGAATTGCAGGGGAGAGCAGACGCCGTTGTGGTGTCTGCCACGCCTCTCGAAGCGCTGGAACGCGAATGGGCCGAGCATGAGATCGATCCATACGTTGCCCTCATCTGTGGCCAGGAGATGGGGACCAAGAAAGAGCACATCGCGGCTGTCGGGAAGACCTACCAGCGCGATCACGTGCTGATGGTCGGGGACGCTCCGGGAGACCTCCGCTCGGCACAGGGAAACGACGTTCTGTTCTATCCGATCATACCGGGGGAAGAAGAGGCATCTTGGTCGGAGCTGATTTCCGAAGGACTGCCCAAGTTCTTCGACGGCGGATTCAGCGGCTTGTACGAGAATGAGTTGCTTGACCGGTTTGAACGTGCGTTGCCTGAGCTGCCCCCGTGGGAGGTAAAGAAATGAAGCCAATGGATATCGGTGTCGTCGGCCTCGCCGTAATGGGCCAGAGTCTCGTTCTGAATATCGAGAGCCGTGGCTACTCGGTCGTCGTTTACAATCGAACCACGAAAAGGACCGAAGCTTTCATCGATAGCCGAACGGCGGGAAAACGGATCACTGCTGCCTATTCTCTTGAGGAATTCGTTCAATCCTTGGACAAACCACGGCGGGTATTCATGATGGTAAGAGCGGGCGATCCGACGGATGCCTTGATCGAGAGACTTCTCCCGCTGCTTGAACCCGGTGACGTCCTGATGGATGGGGGCAATGCCCACTACGAGAATACGGATCGGCGATGCCGTGTGGCCGAAGGACACGGAGTTCTGTATCTGGGGATTGGTGTGTCGGGTGGCGAGATTGGTGCGCTGCTTGGCCCGGCCATCATGGCCGGAGGCTCGGAAGAGGCATACGGAATTGTGGGCTCCATTCTGGAGTCAATTGCAGCAGTCGGGCCCCAGGGATCGTGTTGCGCGTATTTCGGCCCACATTCCGCGGGTCATTACGTCAAGATGGTGCACAATGGCATTGAGTACGCGATCATGCAGGCTCTTTGCGAGGCCTACGATCTGATGCATCGAGGTTTGGGAATGGTCGCCGATGAGATAGCCGACGTTTTTGCGGCGTGGAATGAGGCCGAACTTGAATCTTACCTGGTCGAAATTACCGAGAGAATCCTTCGCCAGAATGATCCCGACAGTGACGGCCCACTTGTCGAGATGATCCTCGATACGGCGGCGCAAAAAGGAACGGGCAAGTGGTCGAGCCAATCGGCTCTGGATCTCGGAGCGCCGTCTCCGTCCATTGCAGCGGCTGTGTTCGCTCGAATCATATCCTCGATGAAAGCCGATCGTGTAAGGGCGGAGCCTCTCTTGAGTGGGCCATGTCCGAAGCTTGCCATGGATCGCGCGGATGCCGTTGACATGCTTTTCTCGGCGGTTCTGTGCACGGCCATCAGTGCATACAGCCAGGGCTTTCGGCAATTACGGAGCGCCTCGAAAGAGCGTAACTATGGGCTGGATCTGGCCGAAGTTGCTCGGGTATGGATGGCCGGGTGCATCATCCGCGCACGCTTGCTTGTTCCCATGACGAAGGCCTTTCAGCGTCAGTCCGACTTATCCATGCTGCTGCTGGCCGAGCCGTTTCGTTCGTTGTGGGAAGAACACCAGACTCAATTTCGCAGGTTGGTCGCTCGGGCACATGAGGCAGGAATCCCTGTGCCGGCCATGAGTTCCGCGCTTGACTTCGTTGATGCCTATCGAACCAGCCGACTGCCGGCGAATCTCCTGCAAGCACAACGCGATTTCTTCGGCGCGCACACCTATCAGCGGATCGATCAGGACGGCACCTTTCATACTGAATGGGAGCAGGTCCGATGAGATTCTTGAATCCTGGACGCGCGATAACCTCCGAGGAGTTGGCCCGCTTCATTACCGGTTCGCTTTCCGGGTTTGGAAAGGCGGATGAGCACGTTCTGGTTGTTATTCCCGACGACACTCGCACGACTCCCATGCCGGAGGTTTACTCGACCATCTGCTCGGAACTTGCTCCGCGAGTCCAACGGTTAACCTTCTTGATCGCTCTGGGGACGCATCCTCCAATGACGGAAGACGAGTTGTCTCGTCATCTGGGTGCGAACTGGCAGCGGCCCGATGTGTCCGTTCGACAGCACGACTGGCAAGATCCAGATGGTCTCCAAATGCTTGGTTCGATCGAAACACAAGAAGTTGAAGCACTGTCGAACGGTCTGCTGTCCGAAGCCGTTCCCGTGACCATCAACCGCCTCGCTCTGGAAGCCGATCGCATTCTTATTGTCAATCCGGTCTTCCCTCACGAAGTCGTTGGTTTCTCCGGCGGACACAAGTACTTCTTTCCCGGGATCTCGGGAGCCGAGATCCTGGACACCTCGCACTGGCTGGGAGCCCTTATCACAAATCCAAAAGTCAACGGGCACAAGGACACGCCGGTGCGCGTGCTGATCGAACGAGCGGCTGACATGGTCCCCACGCCTCGACAAGGATTGGCATTTGTCATGAAGGGGTATGAAGTCGTGGGTAGTTTCTTCGGAGACGTTTGCGAAGCCTGGTCAGCAGCCGCCGATTTGTCAGGGAAGACGAACATCATCTGGAAGGATCGGCCCTTTCATACCGTCCTTTCGATCGCCCCCGCCATGTATCGGGAACTGTGGACGGCCGGGAAATGCATGTACAAGTCGGAGCCTGTGGTTGCCGACGATGGAAAAGTCATCATTTACGCGCCACATCTGCGAGAAATCTCGCCAACGCACGGGCAATGGATTCGTCAAGTCGGCTATCACACGCGCGACTATTTCATTGCTCAGTGGGACAAGTATGCGCACGTTCCGCGTGCCATCCTTGCCCACTCGACCCACGTGAAGGGAATCGGCTCCTATGTTGACGGGATCGAGCATCCGCGCGTAGAAGTTGTGCTTGCGACAGGCATCTCGGAAGAAGTATGCCAGCAGATCAATTTGGCGTATATGGATCCCGACGAACTCGACATTCGTGCGTACGAAGGCCGCGAAGATGAAGGTATCCTCGTTGTGCCCAACGCCGGCGAAATGCTCTATCGCTTGTCGGAAGGAAGTGTTCGCAGCGAAGGAGACTGAAGAAAATCGGTCGGAGATTGCTGAATAGCCAAATAGGTTAGCCCGCACGAAGAAACTGTAGGAAGAGATCATTGACGACCCCTGAATTCGAAATTCCTCCAGAGAAAGACATTCCCGCTCTTATGGCGTGTTTCGACGGTTGGGACTAAGACGAGCTTCATGAACTACTGCCGGGAAAAGGGGAGCCAGAAGGTTCCCTCTTGTTGTGAGTGAGTTACTGTGTGGGCATCGGTCTTTGCCGCTCTGATTCAGATCCTTGGGCGTGGACCGCCATCGGAGCGCCGCTGTTGTAGAACCTGTTTGCCCTCAATTTAGCCGCCGGGTACAGTCATGGCTAACACCTGTTATCGTCGGCTGTTCGGTTCACGTCTGATGAGTCCACAAGGGGAGTCCGAATGGGAGATCCGAGAGTCGAATCTGTTGCCAACGTTCTCATCCAGTACTCGATCGATTTGAAGCCGGGCCAATTGGTGCAGATCGAGTCCAAGATGGAGGGAGCCTCTCTTGTCGTTGCCTTGTATCGAGCGGTGTTGCAGGCAGGCGGGCATCCCTGGCTCGATCTAGCCGTCGAGGAAGCTCAAGAACTCTTCTATTCGTATGCATCGGAAACGCAGCTGGATTTCTACCCCGAGTTCCTAAAGCAGGCCAACGAAGAGATTAATGCCAGCATTACCGTTTGGACCGACGCCAACACCAAACGCCTGAACAACGTAGATCCAGCGAAACAAGCGCATCGCGCGAAGGTCATGCACCCTGTCAATAACCGGCTGTTCGAGCGTATGGCCAGCAAGGAACTGCGTTGGGTGGGAACGGCCTATCCGACCAACGCCGCTGCTCAGACCGCCGAGATGTCGCTGCGCGATTACGAGGATTTCGTTTACGGAGCTTGTCTCGTTGCCGATCCGGATCCGATTGCAGCTTGGAAGGCGGTTTCGGTAGAACAGCAACGATTGATCGACTGGTTGTCCGAACGAAACGAAATCCACCTGCAGGGCGAAGATACGGATCTGCGGTTGAACTACGACGGCCGTATTTGGGAGAATTGCGATGGTCACGAGAACTTCCCCGACGGCGAGATTTTCACGGCACCGATCGAGGACTCGGTCGAGGGTCACATTCGATTCTCTTATCCTGCCTGCTATCGCGGCCGGCAAGTGGAAGACGTTCGCTTGTGGTTCGAGAAGGGCAAGGTCGTGAAAGCGACGGCAGCCAAGAACGAGGCGTTCTTGCTGGAAATGCTTGCCGTGGACGACGGC
Organism: bacterium; assembly: GCA_030671645.1. Taxonomy (GTDB): domain Bacteria; phylum Bipolaricaulota; class Bipolaricaulia; order UBA7950; family UBA9294; genus SPBW01. The sequence goes on from DAOVHV010000010.1 coordinate 9,261, forward strand.
GCCAGATTTGTGGGAGAGTTCGCTTTCGGCACGAATGCTGGCATCCAGGCGTTCACCGGCGACACGTTGTTTGACGAGAAGATCGGCGGAACCGTTCATCTGGCACTTGGGAAGGGGTTCCTCGAAACGGGAAGTGAGAACGATTCCGCTATTCACTGGGACATGGTTTGCGACCTGAGACGAGGCGGTATCGTACGAGTGAATGGAGAAACATTTTCTGAGAATGGGCGGTTTCTGATCTGATCCGTGCTGGTTGGTTTCCGCATCTTGCATATATTGCCAGAGCCGTCTTGAGGCCGATGGCTCAAGCAATATCAATCTGGGGTTGAGGGAGGTAGTATGCCGGATCCGACGCTCGATCTTCGTGGGATATTCCCGCCGATACCAACGCCGTTTGACGCAGCAGGCACCATCGATCGCGATGCGTTGGTGAGGAATTTCGAGTTTCTGAACACGTTCGACTTGAGGGGATACGTCGTACTTGGATCGAACGGCGAAGCCGTGCATCTCAGCATCGAGGAGCGACTCTACCTGCTTGAACTCACACGGAATCTTATCCCCGAAAGCCGACTCTTGATTGCCGGTACCGGCTGTCCCTCTACGCTGCAGACGATTATGCTTTCGCAGCGTGCCGCCGGCTTTGGAGCTGACGCTATCCTCGTGTTGCCTCCGCATTACTATACCGGGCGAATGACGATCGAGGCTCTGGTGGGACATTTCCGCGCGGTGGCCGACGCATGTAGCATTCCCGTCATCATCTACAACATGCCCGCCTGCACTGGCATGGACATGGATGAGGAAACGATTGCTGTAATTGCCGAGCATCCCAACATTCTCGGATTGAAGGATTCAGGCGGAGACGTGGTGAAGCTGGGAGCGCTGCATCACAGACTGGGAGAGGGATTCCAGATCCTGGCCGGTTCGGCCGGCTTTCTGCTGCCGGCTCTTTCGGTGGGGGCTGCCGGCGGTGTGCTGGCGCTGGCCAATATTGCGCCGGCCCAGTGCTTGGCCATCCGGGAATTGTCTCTGGCTGGAGATTGGGACAAAGCACGCGAAATCCAGGTGCGTCTGATCGAGGCGAACACGGCAGTGACGCGACGCTGGGGTGTTGCCGGCTTGAAGGCGGCCATGAATCTGATAGGGCTCGCCGGCGGCTCTGTCCGTGCGCCATTGCTAGATTTGGGAAAACCCGAAATCGAGCAATTAAAATCGATCCTGATCGATCGGCAGATGCTTGAACCCGAAAGATAAAGGAGCTTGCGCCTATGAAAGACCGTTCGCTATTGATGATTCCCGGACCGATTGAATTCGAACCTGCAGTCTTACAGGCGCTCGGAGCTCCGACGACGAGCCATGTCGCGCCGGGGTTTATCGACGCCTTCGGCAGAGCCTTGGAGAACATGCGACAAGTTTGGCTTGCCCCGGAAGGGCAACCGTTCATCGTGGCTGGATCGGGAACGCTGGCGATGGAGATGGCTGGTGCCAACCTGATTGAACCCGGCGATCGAGCGCTCGTTCTCTCTACCGGCGTGTTCGGCGATCGGTTCGAGGATTTGCTAAGCCGACACGGCGCTGACGTAACTGTACTGCGTGCACCCATCGGACAAACTCTGGACTTCAATCGAGTCGAAGACGCCTTGAAGGGTGGCGGATACAAGCTATTGACGGTCACACATGTTGACACCTCGACAGCCGTGCGTATGCCCATTTGTTCGATCGGCGACCTGGCTCGGCGCCACAGCGTACTGTCAGTGGTTGACGGCGTATGCTCGGTGGCGGGCGAGGAAATTCAGCAAGGTGATTGGGATCTGGACGTTGTATTGACGGCGTCGCAAAAGGCGATCGGCGTTCCCCCTGGCCTCGCCTTGCTGGTCGCCAGCCAACGAGCCATGGAGGCATTCTCTGCGAGATCGACTCCGGTGCGCAGCTATTTCGCAGATTGGGAGAAGTGGCTGCCCATCATGGCTGCGTATGAGGGGAGGAAGCCCAGCTACTTCGGAACGCCGGCCGTCAATCTGGTGGCAGCATTGGACGTCAGCCTTCGACAGATCGTCGATGAGGGGATGACGGCCCGCTTTGCTCGCCACGAGCTTCTAGCGGGCGCGTTCCGGGCCGGGGTTCGTGCATTCGGGTTGGACTTCGTGACCACGGAACCCGATCATCGCGCCAATACGCTGACTGCTTGCCGCTATCCGGAAGGCGTTGCTGCCGCTGATTTGTTATCGGCCATCAAACACGCCGGCGTCATCGTAGCCGGAGGCCTCCATCCTGAGATCAAGACCGAGTACTTCCGTGTCGGGCACATGGGTGCCGTCCGTATGGCCGATATTCTGGCCACCCTAGGTGCGATCGAGATCGGGCTTCGAAGTGTTGGGTGCGCCGTCGCGGCCGGAATTGGCGTTGCCGCAGCGCTGGAATGGCAGGCTGGAAACGAAGACTGAACAACCTGTCGATCGGCCAATTAATGATGGCCGTTAGGGGACTTCCCGCGCGGTTGCGAGCTCGAACGCGTGGGCATATCGAATCAATTTGGCTTCCTGCCAAGCGGTAGAGAAGAACGACAACCCCACCGGCAATCCTTCGATGAACCCCGCCGGAACGGTGATGTGCGGGTACCCGGAGACAGCCCCCGCCGAACTGCACCCACCGAGGACAAAGTCTCCCAGCACATAGTCGATCAACCAAGCGGGTGTACCTGTCGGTGCAACCAGGGCATCGAGTCGGTATTTCTTCATGGTAGCGTCGATGCCTTCCGCGCGAGTCAAGCGATGGTTGGTTGCCAACGCATCCAGATAGGCACGCTCGGTGAGATCGCCCTTGGCTTGAGCTTGCTCCATCAACTCCTGTCCGAAGTGAGGCATGACGACATCGGCATGTGCCTGGTTAAACTCGATGATCTCGGCCAATGATTTCACGGGCGCGTCTTCCCCAAGCGCGGCCAGGTAGGCGTTGAGATCGTGCTTGAATTCGTACAGCAGCACTTCGAATTCCGTGTCACGCCATTGGCCGGCTGTTTCGATGTTCGCTGGATCGACCAATTCCGCTCCGAGATCCTTCAACAGCTCGAGGCGTTCCTCGATCAAGGTATCGACTTTAGGATGCTTGCCGAAACAGTTCCTAGCGACTCCGATGCGTGCTCCGCGCAATCCTTCGTGGTCAAAGCTCGATGCGAAGTCGGGATCGAAATCCTGTGGAATGGCAGCGGTTGCACCATCGTGCGCATCGACTCCAGCTAAGGCGGTCAGCAAAAGAGCGGCATCTTCCACTGAGTTGGCCATTGGCCCGGCGGTGTCTTGCGAATGGGCGATGGGAATGATGCCGGATCGGCTGATCAAGCCCAACGTGGGCTTGATTCCGACCACTCCACAAGTTTGCGCCGGGCAGACGATCGACCCATCCGTTTCCGTTCCCACCGAGATGGGGCACAAACCGACGGCCACGGCAACTGCCGAACCGGAGCTCGAACCGCAGGGTGATCGAAGGCTGTCGTACGGGTTTCGGGTTTGGCCTCCCAGGCTACTCCACCCGCTGACAGATCGCGTTCCGCGGAAATTGGCCCACTCGGAGAGGTTCGCCTTTCCGAGAGTGACGGCTCCGGCCTCTCGCAATTGGCTCACCAGGAATGCGTCCTTCTCTGGAATGTTGCCTTTCATGGCAAGAGAGCCGGCCGTGGTTGTCATACCATCGGCGGTATCGATGTTGGCCTTCAGAACGATGGGAATTCCGTGCAGCGGACCGCGGACTCGACCTTGTGAACGCTCCGCATCGAGTTGCGTTGCCAGCGTGCGGGCATCCGGATTGACTTCAAGGATGGCGTGAAGACCCGCTGCAGCCTGATCAATTTGCTCGATTTGCTCGAGACGATTCTCAACGATTTGAAGGCTGGTCGTTTCTCCGGTATCCATTGCCCTTTGGAGTTGGCGGATTCCATATTTCTCCATCGTCTGCCTCCTGACACATACAAGGTTTGTTGCCGCTGCATCTTCTTGTCTCGCAGCAGCAAAATCTGCAGGGCTCCAACGCGACCAGGCTTGGATCTGCCTTCTCCATACACATTGGATAACCTTCCGGGTTTCGGTTGCCGGCATGGAAATCAGTACAAACGAGAGGATGAAGAGCCATGGCCCTGCCTTGAGGAAGCGAATCTCGAACAAGGACAGCGGCTTCTTGGCACCCAGCTGGTTCCAACCGTGGATTTCGAGGCGCCACTTCGCCTCGTCATGTAAGAGTCCATCTTAGCGTAAACCGCCAAGCCGATTCAGCGCATCCTGAGTTGAGAGTGCGAAGAATGATCCGGAGTGAGCTCCATTCGGAGTTTGCAAACTGAACACTGACGAAGGAGTTCTTCCGCCGGCATGTAGACTGAGAGCGAACGTTCTGTCCCGACAACTTGCCAACGAACGTCAAACAGCAACCACGCGCAAGCCGAGGTGAATCTGCACGTGGTGCGGCGCTAGTTGCGTGCTTCCTCTTTGTCCAGGAATTCGATGATTGCCTCGACAACGAGGTAATTGACTGAACGGTCTTTCTTCTTCCCAAGGC
>DAOVHV010000192.1 GCA_030671645.1 bacterium
AACCTTTGTTTGGGGCCTGAATACTGTTCATTTACGCTGACAATTCCCATTCACGCCGAAGCGGACGTCAAACATACAGTAGTTGAGCTGACTGAAGCCGAGAGGATTCTTCGAGAAGCCGCAGCAATTTCACTGGGCGATTGCCACTGCCGCAAGACGAACAGAAGCTGAGATGAATCACTGTCGGATTGAAGAGAGTTGCTCGTTGTCCTACGCCATATTGCGAATGCGGACCTCGATCTCCGGATGGTCCTTTAGAAGCTCCACGAGTTCGGAGGTGTCGGTGTTACCAAAATGGTAGGGATAAAGAATGCGCGACTTCATGGCAATGGCTGCTTCGGCGACCATTTTCGGAGTCATCGTGTAGGGCAGATTCATGGGCAAGAACGCGATGTCTATGTCCTCGATTCTCATCATTTCCGGCGTGTTCTCGGAATCGCCGGCTGTGTACACGCGCGTCTCACCGAACGTGATGATGTAGCCGTTTCCGCTTCCACAAGGATGAAAAGGGTCTCCCGATTCGCGGGTGTGGATGAGGTTGTACGCAGGCACAGCCTCGATGGATAAGCCTTGAACGACGCTCATGTCGCCGTTTCGCATCACGAGGCCACCTTCGATTTGCCCATCGCAGAGTTCCGTCAGCACAATGTCGGTTTTCTTGGTGCGAATACTGGCCAGTGCTTCGATGTCGAGATGATCTTGATGCTCGTGCGTGATCAGGATCAGGTCGGCCTTGGGAAGCATCGAGTAATCGGCCACCCGGCTGAACGGATCGACGTGAATGACCTTCTCGCCGAACGTGAACATCAACGATCCATGTCCCAGGAACGTGATTTTCAAGTCTCCTGCGGACGTCGGGATAACATCAGTTTCATAGGACGATTTTGACATGCTGATTCCTCCAATTCTCTTCCCGAGTTTCAGGGATATCATACTCGTTTTTTCTTGCGCAACGCCCGGTGCGTTATGCTGTCCAAACAGCTGCTGATAACAAGGGGGAGCATGCTTCGACGATCGTCTCGTGAGTTTTGGAAGGCTGGGCGCAAGACTGCGGGGTATTCGTTCTCTGATTTCCTGCACGGATATGTCTATCTACGGTGGCCGTATGCGTATATCGGCATCGCCAAGGGGGATCTGAGAGTTCCCGCTGTCCTGAAGCCTTTTGTGGGAGCGATGGCTTGGCTGTTTCTGCGCTCGGCGGTGCGTCTTGATCGCGTTGAGGGCAAGCGCGAGTTCGCCGATCGGTATCATGCCAAAGTCGTTCCCACGGAAACGGCCGAGCAGCTAGTGACGCTGGAACAGCCGATCGAGCTGCGCGATCTTGAGAAGATCATCCCCTACAGCACAGCCAAGGACATTCTGCTATCCGATCCCGACCACATCGTGGCATTAGAATGTCCGTGTCGGGCAGGCGCTGAGAATCCTTGTCTACCGCTCGATGTCTGCTTGATTGTGGGAGAGCCGTTCACCAGCTTTGTTGTCGATCATCATCCGAATCGATCGCGCTGGATATCTCAAGATGAGGCAGTGAGTATCCTGCGCGCCGAGCACGAACGTGGTCACGTGCACCATGCCTTCTTCAAGGACGCAATGCTGGGACGCTTCTACGCCGTTTGCAACTGCTGTTCGTGCTGTTGTGGCGCCATGAAAGCCAATCGAAACGGTACACCGATGCTGGCCTCCTCGGGATTTGTCGCCTCGGCTGAGATTGATCGTTGTGTAGGTTGCGGCCTTTGTGCTGATGCGTGTCCGTTTGATGCCCTTGCCATCGAAGATGGCCTTGTCCGGATCGATGAAGAGAAATGCATGGGGTGTGGTGTCTGTGTTTCCAAATGTCCGCAGGGTTCCTTGTCACTGGCCCTGGCACCTGACAAAGGCGAGCCGTTGGAAATCCGAACACTGCTTGAGGCAACGCCCTAGCTCTCTCCGATTGCCAAGGACAGGGTTCACCGCGAGTGGTCCGGCCATCCGATGGAGATGAGCGGCGTCCCTTGGCCTGCCCCAGCTGAGTAACCGCGATTGACACGGTCCGCAATCTGTCGTACCCTTCGCCCTCAAGTAGTCCGCAATTGCTATCCGGCTGGAATTCCTGGAATGAGTTTGCGAACTGAATCCTCGCTGACGATGCGAGGCGGATTTGCTTTTGCGGGCGCGTACCCGGCATACAAGAAAGGAATCGGACAGTACGCGAAGGAGCTGGACCATGACCAAGGCAACCCCGATCGATCGCGTTCGCAACGTCGGCGTGGTGGCTCATATTGACGCAGGGAAAACGACGGTCACCGAACGCATTTTGTTCTTCACAGGCAAGCGGCACAAATTGGGTGAGGTGCACGACGGCGAAGCCGCCATGGACTGGATGGTTCAGGAGAAGGAACGCGGCATAACCATTACGTCGGCAGCCACG
>DAOVHV010000096.1 GCA_030671645.1 bacterium
CACATCGAGATCGAATCCGAGTAGATTCCCTTCGGCATCCGCCCATTCAAACGGCGGCCAAGTCGTGTCCGAGGCCACATCATACGTTTGTGCCAAGCCGGATACCGCAAACAGTCCAATAAAGAAAACAGCCAGAATAGCTCTTTTCATTCTTGCACCTCCTTGTTTTGTCCAAGGATAAGGTAGCATGGGTCATCAGATATTGTCAACCGGTTCGAGCCAGGTGAGACGGTTCTGGTTGCGGTTTCCCAGTCAGGAAGGACGTTGGGGATCAGGTCGCATCTTTGCGAATAGGCCATTCACGATGAAGGAATCGGCATGAGCAATCGCGCGTTGCCTCTTCACAGGAGAATGTCAGGCTACTCCGATTCCGTCAACTCCAAGAAGATTTCGGCAGCCAAGGCTGCAATTTCCACCTTTACCTCAAGTGCAGGGACGCTTTCTCCTGTTCCATGGAGCAGGGTCTTTCGAACGGCAAACGACATCTCCATTTCCCGCCTCGTAAAGGCCGAGTATTCCGCCGCCCAAGCCAGCACTTGTGCCAGTTGTTCTTCGTTCAAATTGCCATAAACGGTCGGTTCAACGGCTGTGGCCCTACAGACAACGGCCTCCACTCGACCATCGGCATAGATCGACAAGCGATCGCAGTGATTCAATCCGCCCGCGTCACGCGCCCAGGAGAGCACCGGCTGTTCCGCCGGTTCCTCGGCGAGTGATTCCGTTGAGGGTTCGGCATCTACTGAATCGCTCGGCTCCGTTTCTTCCACAACCGGCTCTTCGACCGTGGATGCGGATTCCTCGGCATCCGGCACGACATCGATGGGCTCTTCCGCAGCCGGTTCTGTCGTGTCAGCAACTACGGGGTCCGAGGTCGAAGACGGTTCCGATGACCCGCCACCGCACCCCGACAAGCTCAGCATCAACCCTGGCACAAGAAGGGCCAGTACAAGCAGTGTGAGTAGCGGTTTGATTCTCATGATCAGCTCCTCTCGATCTCCGGCATGTGCCAAGTCCGAAAGGAACAATGGATAGCCATTGCCGGGCGACCGTACGTCCCCTCAACCGGAACTATCGTAGCTATATTATGAGCTCCAAGTCAAGAGCAAGACACGGACAGGGAGTCAGGCCATGGGGACCATGTTCAGGGCCTATGGCAACTGATAGTCCCAGGCGCAGGCCCCATCTTCTTTTAGAATCGATCGGGTGATCGTGCAACGTGTGAACTCAATCCCGAGAATCGGCTCCCAGAATTGGCGTGCCCAGCCGGCGGCCCGATAACAGAAAATGGGAGAGACCTTCGGGTCTTTAGCTTCGCGAATCAGCGAGCAGAAGCAGAAGGCGCGGCGTCGCTCCTCCAGCGTCACAGCCTTGTCATAGGCTTCTCGGTTGTAAGCAACTTTGGATAGATGCAGAACCTTGTCGTCGCAATAGGGAGGATCGATCCATCCGCCGGTGGGGGTCGCTTCCAAGTCCTTGTTCTGGGCATCGAGAACGGTCTGAATGTTTCGTCCGGATTCTTCATAGATGGCTCGATACTTGGCCGTGTCTTCGGCCGGACGCACCAGGGCCACGCGCGAAAGGATGTCGAACTGCTGATCCTGATCCGAATGGTGCTTCAGCCGTTCCAATGACCGTCCAACCCAAGCGGCCCTTTCGTCAACCAAAGTGAAAGGCGTGATTGCGTCTCCGCCTTCCCAGATCTCGTTGGCAAGCTCCTCGCCCAGCACACGCATCAACTGCTGCTTGTAGATCTCGGGCCAAGCCAAGAACGCCCCGCGAACTTCGATTCGATTGGCCTCTTCGTTCTCCGGATCGTAGTCATGGTAGATCTCCACCAATTCCAACTCCGGGGCCAAACCGACGCGGTTCATGTGACCATAGACTTGGCTGGAGGTTTCCCGTAACTTGCTGACCGGGCCACGATGCATTGCCGAGAAGAAATCGAGCCGCCGCAGGGTATGTGTCTTCACGTTCCCCTGATCGACAAATTCGGAGACCGGGAGCCCGATTTCGGAATCGAATCCGTCCACCGGAGTGTCGTACCGGAAGATATGTGCCAACGGACCGATCGCCACACCTTCGCAAGCTGCTCTGACTTCTTCCATTCTGGGAGGAAGTTCATCTCGGGATTTGATCGGCTGCCGTATGCCTGCGAACAGGATCTCTTCTCGAACGACATGTCGAATATTCGTGTCTTGCTGCATCATCGTTCCTCTCTTGTCAGATCTTCGAACCGAGTATCTACATGATTCCGTTCGAAGTATAGGTGCCTGCGTCTCTCCAGCGTGTCACTACCGCAACGGTCTCACAAATCGGGAGTGCTCAGAAGGACGGATATGTCTTCGATCGCTTCGATCGCCTCACGCGACAGCGGAGCCGTTCGCAAAGTTCCGGTCTCCCAATGCCCCTTCTCCGCTGCATAGTATGAACTACCCGGTAGCTCAGAGATCCCGATGGGAAGTACGGCCAGCGACCGATCGACATTGGACAAATCGATCCATTGTGAATACGAATTCCCTTTTTGCGCCCAGATGGTCGAACCTTCCGGGTCATGCAACGGTTCGCTGGCCAAATCGAGTGCTCGGTCGAGCGTGGGGAACCCTTCCAGGTTAACCCCGTATGGAAGAGCAAGCGTCGCCGTCGAAGCAGCGAAGTTCTGCTGCCAGCGGCTCACATCGCTGCCGTATTTCGCCACTGCCATGCTCCATCCGGAAGCCAGCGACGCATTGATATAGGCCAGTTCGGCGTCATCGAGCAGAAGCCCGGGATTGGCATCCAGCCGGACATTGAGGTCCTTCAAGAAGAAGCAGAGCCCCCCGTCGCCACCGCCGAACCGATCATAGAGTTCGCCTGTCTGTGGTTGTCTGAACCCACGAGAGATGTGATAAGCGACCGCGAAGAATGACTCCGAACTGTCGCAATGGGCTCCATCTTGGTACCACTGCTCAAGATATTCGAGAGTGAGTACCGCGTCTTGGGACAAGGATTGTCCCTTGATTTCAGCATGGTAACCGACTCGTAGGATCGACCGAATGGCGGAATTCACGTCGTCGTAGTGAACGGCAAGCACATCGTCGGGAGAGAAGACCTCGTCTCCGGACAGCAACTCGCGCAGCCGCCACGATCGTTGCGAGTCGCCCGATCCTCCGGTTCCCACTCCAAGAGAAAGCGGATACCAACTTCCCACCGGGAGATGATTGCCCGAGAACAGCACGCCGGACGACGGATTGAAGACGTGAGGAAGCAACGCATGAGGGATGATGTCGATCCATCCTGAGGCACTTATGGAGCCGTCCTGAGATGCCTGTCCTCCAAACGGGCTCATCGAAGACCGGACGGGAATGCCCGCCAGTGTCCAATACCCGATCGTTCCCTCGGAGTCTCCAAACAGGCTGTGAATACCTGGCGAAGTCCAAGGCTCGAGTGCGGCCGCGAATTCGTGCGCATCTTCCGAGCGCATCATGGCGAACAGGGCCTGGGTGGTATGCTGATCCTCGTATTCCTGATCGATGGTGCGAAGGACGTATTCTTCGTTGCGGCGACGGTCCGTCATCAATTCGGACACCACCGGCCCGAGCCGGGTTCGCTTGACGGCGATCGTTGTCGATCGTCCGTTCCTGATAGGAATTGTCTCTTGCCAGGTTTCGATCGGATACTCGATGCCGTCGTACAGATATGCATTTCGCTGTGTCGTGGACAACTCGAGACGGAATGTATCGGCCAAGTCAGCGCCGAGAGCGGTCACTCCCCAGGCAACGGTCTCGTTCCAGCCAATGAGAAATCCGGGGCAGCCGGCTACACCAATCCCTCGAGCCTTGAATGTCTCCCCGGAAATGGATGCCTCATACCATACTGACGGATTGCGAACCGGCGTCTGGGGATCGGAATTCAGTACGGCCGCGCCGGTGGTCGTGCGTGTTCCGCCCACCACCCATGCGTGGCTGAAACTGGGAATGGCCTCTGCTGCCAATGCTTCCTGCAAAGGAACCACCACGAGTTCAAGTTCCGCCACGTAGTCGTCGAGCGCCTCTAAGAAGGTGGGGTCGACATCTGACAACTGAACCACGGCGGCGGCTTCGTCAAGGATTCGTTCGCCGGTCAGTTGTGCGACTGCCTCAGATTCGCTCAATCCCTCGGTTAACAAGTCTTCGTAATCGTGGAGCAATTCCGCTTCTCTCGTCCATGACGGGCTGAAGAACGCGGCAATTCGATTCCATACCGCCAGGCAGTCGACCGGACGCCAGGGCTCAGGGACGATTCCGAAGTCAGCGAACAGCGGATGGAGTGATCGTGCCGTCTCCAGATAGTGATTGACCCCATCCGCGTAAGCCTGAAGCAAGCGGACGGTCCCCTCGTCCAAGTTGTCAGCCAGGGTTTCCAAATAAGCATAGGTTCCCAGGTGCCGATATTTGATGTCCGAATCCAATGTGGTTCTCCCTGGGGAACCGACAAGCCCGAGCATCTCCGAAATCCGGCCCTGCACGATACGCCGGCAGTATTCCATCTGCAATATCCGATCCTGGGCGCTGGCATAACCCAATCCGTACATGGCTCCCTCGTCCGAGGCAGCAAAGATGTGGGGAATTCCCCATGCATCACGGATGATTTCAATCTGCAACTCCGAAGTCCTGGACGTTCCCAGCATCAGGGGCGCCATGATGAGAATCAACAAGCAGACGGCGATTGTTCGGATAAACATACGAAGTTGTACAGGCACAAGTATCACCCCTCATCGACAGACGCTGATATTAGTACCGTACGACTGCGCCGCAGATGCGTCAATTGCGATCGGTCATTACGTTCTCAATGGTCGTGATTCTTCCGTCCTGTTGAATTGCGCGGTGCAGTGAAAGAGGATTCCCTCGGGGCGGGTTCAAAGGATGATGTCTGTGGAAACCATGAAAGCCTGCCAGTTGGTAGAGATAGGCCAATCTCTCGAAGCCCGAGAGGTGCCGATTCCAGAACCAAGTCCGAACGAGA
>DAOVHV010000160.1 GCA_030671645.1 bacterium
CTCCGGAGGGGTGGTACCAGATCGAGACGTTCGGCATGATGGCGCCGATCGCAGTCATGATCGTCGCTATCGCGATCGGAGCAGGAGCCCTGGCCGGCGAGGAATCACGTCGGACGATGGGTCTTCTGCTTGCCAACCCGATCAAGCGCTCGCGCGTCGTGCTGGCCAAGAGCTGGACGATGATCTTCTTCTCATTCCTGATCGGGATGATGACCTTCGCGAGTGTCGCCCTGGGCTCGGTGCTCGGTGACCTGGGCATGGATATCGGATTCATCGCCGCGACATGTCTGCTACAGACCCTCGTGGGACTGCTCTTCGGGGCCTTAGCGCTCGCCCTGAGCGCAGGCACAGGCAAGAAGAAGATCGCCATCTTCGTGGCCGTCGGGGCGGGGATCGGACTCCACGTGTTCAACTCGTTGACCGAGATCAACGACACCTTGGCTGACTGGGCTGGGTGGTCGCCGTTTCACTACTATCTGGGCAACGACCCGCTGAACAACGGTATGGACTGGGGTAACGCGGCGGTCCTTGCCGCGATATCCGTGGTCCTGATTGCGGCATCGCTCGTGTTCTTCCAGCGTCGAGACATCCGGCAAACGGGCTGACCCGATGCAGCGAGAGTAGACACAACACATATGTTGGCAATTGTATCCAAGCTGATGTTGCTGAGAGGGGAGCCAGAGGCTACAAACCGCATCCCATATGGCTCACCATGATCGACCGGACCTGAGCCCGGCTTAAGAAAAACATGAGGGATGTTCAGGTCTTTGTTCTTGGTGTTTCAGGATGCTAGATCGGTGGGCGTGGGAGCCAAATCGCATTGCTCGTCGGTTTGTAATGCTCATTACACTGGTTTCCGAAGCGCATTCGAGCAGTTGCTCGATACGTCACCAATCACGAGTTCGTGCCGAGCACGAATTCGTCGGAACTGGCACCTCAATCCAAAACAGACCGAGGTGCTTGGGAGTTTCGCCACCTTCACGAAGCTCCTAGGTTCTCTCTGTGACATGGTGAGTTCCCATCTGACGTGGGTCGAGTAGGATTGTTCGCCAAAGGCGATCAATCCTACGTCCGCCCCGAGTTTGAGCGCGCTCAAACTCGAAGCAACTGGCAAGTCGATCTGTTTCAGATCGACTTGCATGCAAGAATCGATGCGTTCGATTCTTGTAGCCCTGGACCGAGTTGCCGACCCACAAGGATGCACCGTTAGGTGCGTCCGATCTCGTGTAAGTGCGGATTCTTCGCGCCTGCCACATCGCCGAACTTAGTGAGTACGCATTCGGCTTTGATCTTCATCAGTTCTTCGTAGCGGTCGTCATCAACCATGGCCACGATGCGAGAGATCGACGACTCGCCATCCACGAATCGCCACGGGAAGCAGCCGATGGTGGCTCGTTGGTTCAGGAGTAGATCGATGTCTCCGCCCACACACTCGGCATGAATGATGCCGTGGTTGAACAACTCAATATGCATGAGCTGATACTTGCTGGCATCAAAGCGTTCGGCCACGGTGGTGCCGTACTTCTCTTGGAAATGAGCGTCAGCCTCTTTGGCTTGCCGCGGCATCCAATCGCGAATGATCGTGTTCATGGGATGGTCGGCACTGCCGCAATCGACCCCGATCCAACGGATCTTCTTCTCCCTACACCAAACAGCAAACTCCCGATCCGGTCCCGGATGTTTGACCATGTAGCGCACTTCGTCGGCTGTCGGTTGATCCCAGCCATAGTGATGGTAGCCGGTGTGAATGATGAGGATGTCGCCTTCCTTGACCTCGACGCGATCCTCGATCATCTCCGAGGTGTAAATGTCGTAATCCCCGGCAATGTCGGACAAATCGACAATGACGCCTTCGTGCATGAGGAAATCGAAATCGAGTTCGGCGATGTCCTTGCCCGGTGTGTAGAAGTGAATTTCGCCGTCGAGATGCGTTCCGACGTGGTTGGAGTGCGTCACCAGCTGGCCGTTGGCACCGTTCGGCGCCAGGCGCTTGAAGTACTTCACCTGTAGTGGCTCATAAGTCGGCCACGGCGGTGTGGCAATCGACAGCGGAATCGTCAGATCGATGATCCTCATCTCGTCACTTCCTTTCGATACATGAGTCAATCTTAGTACGTCACCAAGCAGGAGTTTGGTTCTCTGGCCAAACTCCGAACAACTCGCCGGCTTCATGGCGAGGTGCCACCCTCCTCAGCGTTGCTTCTTCTGTTCAGCAAACGTCCTGCGTTCTATACGTCATCCACGAGGAGTTTGGCGATCTCGCCAATACTCCAAGCAACTCGCCAGTCTCATCGGCGAGTTGCCATTCCCTCGCAAAGGCGCCAAGAACGCAGAGGAGAACCCGGTAGATTTTTCCAATTCCTGCATCTCGTATCCTTGTTATCTTTGCGCACTTTGCGGCTTTGCGAGAAATCCGCTTCATCGTTTGACCAACAACTCAATTCCCTAGTTCTGATTCCAGTCCCTTTGCGAGAGCTTTTGCCGCCTGGGCAAACACTCCAAATGGTGGTGTGACCAGCCCGGCTCCCACCATTCCAATGCCCGGTTCCTTGTGGGCGATGCCCGTGTTGATGGCGGGCACGATGCCTGTCTCCGCGACCCGGAGAACGTCGATGCCCGTCGGTGTCCCCCGGAATCCCATTGCCGGAATCTGATAGACGCGTGATTCGGCCATTGTGATACCGTGCATGCGTTGCGTGGTATCGATCGCCAGTTGAGGGGTGCCGCCGACAAACTGTACGATAGCCGGAGCAGCCGCCATGGCGAAGCCGCCGTATCCAGCGGTCTCCGCAATGGCCGAATCGCCGATATCAGGTGCGGCATCGTCAGACGAAAACCCGGGCAGATACAAGCCATCGACGATGGGTGCCGGTGCGGTGAACCAGCGGTTGCCGGTTCCTGATACACGGATGCCAAACTCGGTGCCGTTACGCGCCATCACCGTCACCAGCGAACTGCCGGGGACATTGGCGGCGGCATCGAGCGCGCATTTTCCGGCCGGCATGGTCAGGTTCAGGAAGAAGTGATCGTTGGAATGCAGGAATTCAAACACGCGAGCGATGGCGCCGACCGACTTGCCAAGTCGGACCAAGAACGGAGCCAGTTCACGAATGAACAAGGATGTGCCGGCGCGGTTGCGGTTGTGTCCCTCGTCTCCCATCTGCAGTGCTTGGGCGATCATTGATCGAAGGTCAATGGGGCCGTGTGCCTCGATGGCTTCGACCAAAATTGGCGCCAAGTCACTCTTCATCCAGTTCAAGCGATCGATGACTTCGTCTCCGTAGGCTCCGTAGCGAAGAACCTTACCCAGGCCTTCGTTGAGCGTGCAATAGGCGCGATTCCCGGCGGTGACGTTCTCCACGATCCACACCGGCATGGATGC
>DAOVHV010000117.1 GCA_030671645.1 bacterium
GATTCGTCGACCAACCGACCCTCTTGCACACGCCATTCACCGTTCACCATCGAGAAATCGACCCGATCGCCGGCGCAATGCACGACGGCCGCCACAGGATCGGAGTGCGATCCGGCAAACGCGATGTCGTTGAGATCGAACGCAATCAGATCGGCCGCTTTGCCGACTTCGATCGATCCGACTTCGTCCTGGCGCCCCAGCACCACGGCACCGCCCATGGTAGCCATGTGCAAGGCTTCGCGGGCGGTGATCGCGTCAGCACCGTATTGCACTCGCTGCAACAACATGGCATTGCGGACTTCGCGAATCATGTTGGAGGTGTCGTTGGAGGCCGAGCCGTCGACGGCTAGTCCGATACGAATGTCCGTTTCTTTCATCTCGGTGACGCGGGCGATGCCGGATCCCAGCGCCATGTTGGAACTGGGACAATAGGCCATCCCCACCTTGGCCGCAGCCAGCTTGGCAATGTCGGCATCCGTCAGCACGACCAGGTGCGCGAACCAAACGTCGTCGCGCAGCCATCCCAGTTCTTCCATCAGATCGACGGGCCGGAATCCGAACTCCCGTTTGCAGAAGGCTTCTTCGTCGTGGGTTTCGGCGAGATGCGTGTGCAGCAGAACGCCATACTCCTGAGCCATGGTGACCGACTCGCGCATCAAGTCGAGCGTGACAGAGAATGGAGAACAAGGCGCCAGGGCAATCCGCAGCATAGCCAACGGTTCGGGATCGTGGTACTTCTCGATCATACGTTGGCAATCGGCCAGGATCTCGTCTTCGGTCTGCACCACCGAATCGGGCGGGATTCCACCGTCTTTCTTGGACAACGACATCGAGCCACGAGTGGGGTGGAAACGGATGCCGGCGGCTTGCGCCCCCTCGATGTCGGCAGCCAAGATGTTGCCGCCGTTCTTGGGGTAGAGATAACAATGGTCGGAGGACGTGGTCGCACCCGACAGCAACAGTTCAGAACAGGCAACCGTCGATGCCACCCGCATGGCATGCTCGTCGATGCCTTCCCATCGCTCGTACAGGAACACCAACCAATCGAACAGCTTGGCGTCTGACGCGCCGGGCACGTTGCGAAACAGAGCCTGATACAGGTGATGATGCGTGTTCACGAAGCCGGGCAACAATAGCTTGCCGTTGCCGCGAACGGTTTCGTCGGCCTCGATGCCGACACTATCCTCGCCGACATCGACGATCCGATTACCCTCGACCAAGACGAAGCCGCCGGAAATCTCGCGCCCGGCTACATCCATCGTTGCAACAACGTCGAAATCGAGAAACAGTGTACGTTTCATCATCCTGCAAGATCGATCTGTCCCGCCTTCTCCAGGAAAGCGGCCAGCAGATTGATGGTGGCCTCGATGTCATCCTTGTGCGCCGTTTCGATAACCGAATGCACGTAGCGGGTGGGGATGGACAAGGTAATGACGGCGGCACCGTCGTTGGCCATTTGCAGTCCGCCGGCATCGGTTCCGCCGCGAGGCAGGATCTCCATCTGATATGGAATGTCATTTTCTTCGGCCAGCTTCTTCATGGCCTTGACCAGCCCGGGGTGGGAAATCGAAGCCGAGTCCTTCAGCTTGATGGCGACGCCCTTGCCCAATTGGGTGACTTGATGCTGCGGAGGTACGCCGGGAGTGTCAGCGGCAATCGTCACGTCAAGGGCAATGCCGATATCGGGATTCAATGTCTGACCGGCGACCTTGGCGCCACGCAGCCCGACTTCTTCTTGCGTCGTTCCCACTAGATAGATGTCGCAGGTGGGGTTCACCGCACGTTTCAGGGCCTCAATGCCGATGTAGACGCCCAACCGGTCGTCCAGTGCCTTGCCGGATACCATGTCGCCGTATTCGATGAAATCCTGCAACAGCGTAACCGTATCGCCTATCGCCACCTTCTCCTTGACAGTGTCAGAGGGAAGCCCTAGGTCTATGGCCAGATCTTTGAGTTCCAGCGGCTTCTTACGCTCTTCAGGCGTGAGAATGTGCTTTGCCTTGCGGCCGATGCAGCCGACAAAATCTCCGTTCTCCGTGTGTACAAGCACACGCTGAGCAACCAGGGTGACCGGGTCGAATCCGCCCAACGGCTCGATGCGAAGGAATCCCGTTTTCTCGTCGATGTGCTGAACCAGAAAGCCGATTTCGTCCATGTGCCCGGCAATCACGACGACCGGCCCGTCACCCTTCTTGTGGGCGATCAGGTTGCCGAGAGCGTCAACCTCCATCGAGTCGACATGCCCTTCCAGCGCTTCGGCAACGATGGCACGCACGGGCGCTTCGTATCCGGGAATGCCTGCAGCTTCGCTTAGTCGTTTCAGTAGATCCATCCAGCCTCCTTAAAGAACATCTACGAACGACAATAGTGTAGCCGCGTTCCGCGCTCGTGCAATCGCAACACGCAATGACTCGATCCAGGTTGCCCCATTCCGAAAGCCCAGGATACTATGTCGCATGATTCCACTTCGCGATATGCTCCCGAGTCAACGATTCCCGATCGTGACCGTGTCCTTGATCGTTCTAAACCTGCTCGTCTTCTTCTTTCAGGGCTTCTTGAGCACGCAAACGCCCTATCGCGAGAATTGGGCCGAAGAACGCGCTGAATGGGCGGCCGCGAAACTGGAAGAGCCACCCATCTTCAGTCCCTATTACCCCTTTGCCACCGGACAGCGGATTCTCTCCTCGATGCCCAATACGTACGAAATCGGGCGCGACGAGTGGTTCCAAACGCAATACGCGCTCATTCCGGGTGAGCTTCTAAGCGGAAGCGACTTGCCACCCACCATTCCCATCCTCCTATGGTTGACCGTGCTTACGTCGATGTTCTTGCACGGCGGAATCCTGCACTTGCTAGGCAATATGCTGTATTTGTGGATCTTCGGGGACAACGTCGAGGATGCGATGGGGCCGGTGCGATTTCTGGCGTTTTATCTGCTGTGCGGCATGGTGGCTGCACTTGCGCAAATTGCTATCGGACCCGGCAGTTCGATCCCCATGATCGGAGCATCGGGCGCTATCGCGGGAATTCTGGCCGCCTATTTTATGTTGTTCCCGCAATCCCGTGTGCTGACGCTGATCCCGTTGTTCTTCTTCCTGCGATTGGTCGCCGTACCGGCGGTGTTCTTGCTCGGATTCTGGTTCCTGTGGCAAGTGATCTCGGGAGCCGGATCGTTCGGCAGCTCGGGCGGCATAGCGTTTTTTGCCCACATCGGCGGGTTCATTGCCGGGCTGTTCTTGGTATTCCCGTTCCGCCAACGCCACGTTCCAGTTACGCTTTGGCGCATGATTCAAAACAGACGCACACCCCGAAGATAATCCGGCCAGATGTCCCGTTTTCGCTGTACGATCGCCTTCACAACGATGCAGCGAGCTGCTATGATAAATGGTGTCCAGAACATTCGCCAAAGGAGTGATGCCTTATGAAACAGGGTGCAGGGCTGTTTTGCACCGCGTTTTTACTTGTCCTTATCAGCGCAGCTGCATTCGCGGGGGATGGAGCCGATCACCCAGCCATCCTGATTTCCAACGACTATGAATTCACCGTCGAAAACGGTGTATGCTCGGGAAGCGGAACTCTCAACGATCCTTACATCATCGAGAACTGGATCATCGACGCCGGGTACGACAATTACGGGATCAAGATTCATGGCACCACGCGCGCATTCATCATCCGGAATGTGGAAATCAGTGGCGCCGCCAAATCGGCCGTCTATCTTTCCTATGTTAAGAACGCGAAGATCGAAAACTGCATCTTCGAGGGAAACTGGGTCGGGGTGACGCTGAATTTCTCATCGATCAATCGAATCGCCGGGTGCGTTTTCGCGGACAACACCGATGGCATTCGCTTCTATTTCTCGTCGAACAACCAGATTCTGACCAACACGTTCGAGGACAACGAAGCCGCCATTTGGCTGGATGCCTCCAACAACAATGAGTTGCTCGGAAACTACATCGGCAACTGCTACACGGGGGTCTATCTGAACCTGGACTCCGAAGCCAATACCATCGTCGGGAATGCGTTCGTGAACAACGTCCGCCATGCCTACACCGACGACCCCAATATTTGGGATGATGGTACCGAAGGCAATTACTGGGACGGATTCAAAGCTATCGATGCCGACGAAGACGGCATCTGGGATTCACCGCGCGAGATTTCGATCGACGGCGATCAGGATAATTTTCCCCTGATGACGCATCCGCTGGTTCCGGCACCTCCACCGGCAACCTGTGACGTGTAGCGAGATCGTTTGGCAATAGAATGACGGCGAGCCAACATGGCTCGCCGTTTTTCTCTATTGAGTGTGGATCGGTCACTCAGACCAGCGGCTCAAACCGATTCTTGCTCCAATACTCGTCTTTGAGAGCTTCGTCTTCTCGCAGAAGCATTCGATAATGCCCGTCTTCCCAATTCGCCAGCTCGCGAAAGAACTCTCGGACACTCCC
>DAOVHV010000063.1 GCA_030671645.1 bacterium
CCGTATGTCTATCATCCGATCGTGGCCCGGCTGTGCGTGAAACACACCAAACAGATGGTGACCACGTCGTACGTTAAACCGGAGATGCAAGGGCTCGATGCCGGCGCAAAAGAGAAAGGTGTGATCCTGCTCAATGAAATCGGGGTCGATCCCGGTATCGACCACATGTCGGCTATGGAGGTTATTTATCAGATCGAAGCCAAGGGTGGCAAGCTCACCTCGTTCACCTCGAATACAGGCGGCTTGCCGGCACCCGATGCCAACGATAATCCGTTTGGGTACAAGTTCTCGTGGGCCCCTCGCGGCGTGATGATAGCGGGAAAGAATCCGGCCAAGTTCCTTAAGGACGGCGAAGTGGTCGATGTGCCGGGTTCTGAGCTGTTTTCTTATCACTGGCCGTGTGAGATCAAAGGATTTGGTGAACTTGAGGTCTATCCCAACCGTGATTCACTGCCTTATGTCGAGTCTTATGGCATTCCGACCGTGACATCGATGTTCCGCGGTACCTTACGCTATCCGGGATGGTGCGAGACGTTAAAGAAGATTGTCGATCTCGGATTGCTTGATGAAACAGAACGCGACGACATCGCCGGGCTGACCTATGGAAGGCTGCTTGCTCGACTGATCGATTCCGACGGCACGAATCTGAAGACCGATCTGGCTGAATTTCTGGGTATTGCCTCCGATTCCGAGCCGATTGCAAGGATAGAATGGTTGGGCCTGCTCAGCGATGACGCTATCCCTGCGGCCGACAACACCTATCTCGACGTGGTGGCTTCCCTCATGTTGTCGAAGATGGAATATACTCCAGGCGAACGCGACATGCTGGTGATGCAGCATGAATTCGTGGCCGAGTATCCGGATCGAACGGAAAAGATCACCTCCACGATGGTCGATTACGGAATTCCCAACGGCGATTCCTCGATGTCGCGCCTGGTCGGATTGCCGGCGGCCATTGCCTCACGCATGATCCTTCAAGGGGAGATCAACCTGACCGGCGTTCATGTGCCGATGATTCCCGAGATCTACAAACCCGTGCTGGCCGAATTGGCCACCGTGGGCATCTCGTTCCAAGAAACAGTGGAAACGTTGTAGCTGGAACAGCTGCCGCGCATAGAGAGAGGAGAGAGGTCATTGTGCAACTAGGGGTCAGTATTTGGAGCTTTTACCATCAACAGGACCCTGAATCCTGGCCCACGTTACCCCAGGCCGTGAGAGCGGTTCTCGCGTTTGATGTTAGCCTGGGCGTTGAGGTGTGGGGTTCCAAGGCGCTGGATCATCCGCCGGTCGCGGGTGAAGAGTTTGTGGATCTAATCAAGGCGTGTCATGATGCTGAATTCACGGTGGTCCACATTCAGGGACAGCACTGGTCCTGGAATCCCGGCAATCTTCGACGTGAGATCGATTTAGCCCATCAACTGGGCGCGGAAACCTTGGTTCTACACCCCGTGTGCTTCGGTCTTGTTGAAGAAGATGATCGACCTGACTGGCCGGAGATCGTCCGCATTGCGGAATACGCCGCCAAATTCGGCGTGCAGCTTGCCATGGAGAATATGAAAGACTCCGTCTGGGCGCTGGATCGAATCCTGGACAAGATCGGCGACGACCCGGAAGAGACAAACGTGGGGATTTGCATCGATATCGGCCATGCCAACCAATCGAACGATGCCGGACGCGAACCTGTCTGCAACTATCTCGAGCGCTATGCTGGTCAGCTCATCCACTTGCATCTGCACGATAACCGTGGCGAGAGCGATGATCATTTGTTGCCTGGCAAAGGCACGGTCGATTGGCCGCGTGCACTCGGCGTGCTTGAGAACATCGGTTTCTCTGGAACGGCCGTGCTCGAAGCGTATCAAGAAGGCATTTCGCCTCGAGAAGGCTTGAGACGAGGAATTGAGTTCTTCCGTTAGCTAAGACCGGCTAAAGGGAAATTATCTCCAAATGAAAAACGCGTTCGATGACCCAACGTGGAGTAATAGAAATAAACGGCGGGCTGTGGGACAGGTGTTTTGGAATGAATTCGATTTGGTAATCCCCGGGGCTAGGGCATCCCACGTCTCTCCATTGAGTGTGAATCTCGACCAACCGTTCGATCAATCGACAACCGGCTTCTTCGGCCCCTGGGGGACCAAAAGCTCTAAAGGAGTCGTTTGTGACGATTGCTCTCGCCCTCGTCATTGGGTCAGCCAAGCCATATCCCTGATTGCAGTACCACAGATCACGGCTTGCAAGCGTCAAGAAGTAGTAGAAATCTGAATGAACAGGATTCCTTATCGGATGGGTCTTGGTGTCGTTTTGAGGAAGCTCTTCCGGGAGCGATTGCTCTTGGAAGGTAATGGTGGCTATTCCTGGTGAGATCCAGCTCCCCCACGGGTTTGCCCAAGACAAAATGCCTTGGATAGGCATGAAGCTGGATTTCCCAACGATCTTTCCAATGGCCGCTCCGACGCGGTGGTTGTCCCGGGAGGCCAAGACGAGGTAATCAATTTGCCCGTATTGAAGGGGAATAACCATCTGGCCGTCGGGCTGAAGCTGCTCAATCCAATGTGGAGAAAGGTCCGAACAACCTGCGGTGGCGATCATTCGATCATAGGGTGCGTTCTGTGAGTCGCCGAAGAATCCGTCTCTCGAATGAACGTGAGCCTGTACATAGCCAAGTTGGCGAAGCGTGACCGCTGCCGAATCGGCGGCATCCGTTCGATTTTCTATTGAGTGAACCGTGCCGTCGCTCGACACGATCTCCGCCAGCAAGGCAGCGTTATATCCGGAACAGGTTCCGATCTCCAGAACGTTCATTCCCCTATTGGCTGAAAGGTATTCCAGCATTTGCGCGACCAATGGAGGCGCAGACAGTGAACCGATCGGGATTATGCTGTCGAGGGCGCTAACAAGTGACTGGGTGGAGTAGATGACCTCCAGATGCTCTGATTGCGGATTGAGAGGGTTGATCGTGATACGGGTCCATACGGGCGTGCCTTCAGATATGCCCATCGCAAACCACCCCCTCACAAAACGATGCCGTTCTACATTCAGGAACGCAGCCTTCACGCGCTCCGAGCGAATCGATCCCTGATCCATCAATGATTGAACGAGCTCTGAGCGATACTCAAGTGCGGTTTTGATTGTTGCTCCTTGTGCGCCCAATCTATTCCTCCATCGGGCCGCCGAAACCGTGTAGGCCTTGATTCGTTGAGATTACAACGCATAGCGCGAAATGGAACACGGTGTTCCCTGTGTATGCGTACCACTCGCCAGCTTCAATGCCGCGAGTCCACTTCGTTTCGAAGTATCGCGCGACTTGGCCGACAGCATCCACGACTTCAGCTTGCTCCCAAGATACGCCGCGAATGACGTAAGGTACACCCGGCACCAAATCGTGAATGCAGTCCGTGCTATCCATGAGGTAGAACCCGCCAAGAGGCACGTTGGTCACGTCGCTCCAAAGCAGTTCGTTCCCCATGAGCTTGCCTAACTGATAGGACGGCGAATCTTCGGTCAAGGGCAGCGTGATGACGTGCTCACCCCAGTCGTTGACGATGCCCGAGAAGATGATAACACCTTCATAATCGAACTTATCCCCTTCGGCTAGAAGGGGTTCCAAGGGCGCAAAGACCTCGCGAATCTCTGCTAGGAAGGCCGCGCGATTGAATGATTCCAACTGAGCAGCACATGAAATGCCCACCATTGCCACAATTCCCATGACTAGGAATACTCTGTTCATATGCATCACATCCTCTAGCGATTGTAGTGCTCCAATATTCTCCAAAAGCATCCTTACACAAAAGGATGAAAAGTGCGGATAAAGAATACAGCAAGACAGAGAGAAAATGAAAACAGGCAAGTGAAGGCGGGGAGCACTTCAAGCTCTACGCGATTCGTTAGACAGGTCCAGTTGAAGCGCGACGGTCTTCACCGGTGACGAAACAAGATGACAACCAACACGATATCATACGCTGGACATTGTTAATGAGACCTGTATGGAGTTCTTTAGAAATGAAAGCGTGATATTCGTTTCAGTCCAAATGTGGGCGCTCAGATGACTCTCGCCTGTCCGGACCGCCGACCACGACGTCGTAGCAAGATCCAATCCACCGTGAGAGTGCGCGGGAACCATACTTCTTGATAATCGTCGCTGAATCCGGCAGATTCGTTGCCACAGCCGTCGGCATCAAGGCGCGGTAGCGCCAATCTACGATTCGCTCCAATTCTTCGAGGACAAAATCTGTCGTTCGCTCTGAACCAAAGTCGTCCAGAACGAGCAGATCACATTCACGACAACGAGTGGACGTTGTTTGCGATCCGTGGGCAATATCCGATCGGAGAACGCTGACCAGATCAAGCATAGGCCAATATTCAATCTGAGCGAATTTCTCAATCTCATCCTGAGAGAGAGACGGGATCTTGTCAAGATCTTCCGACTCTTCGTCTGCATTGGCGATGAGTTCAGAGACTGCAGGCACTTCGATCATCGGTTCCGTACGATCCTGTCTAGCAGGAACACATGAATGAAGCCGGTCATACTCTTTCATGAGTGCGACAAGCAAATGAGTCTTCCCAACGCCGTTCTTGCCCCAGAGTAAGATCCCATGCTTCCCTTCCCGTGCTACCCTCTTGCACGCTTCATGCGCTTCTCGGTTTGATGGTTCCACGTCGAAGTTATCAAACGTGCAGTGTTGAAATCTCTTTCCTATGGGGGCTCCTCGAATCACTGTTGGCCTCCTCTTCGGCCTCGATCATAGATGGATGGGTCATGACTTTGCTCCAGATGCTGTTGCTCTCTCGATTTGGTTTGAGGTCGTCCTCGCGCCTCCCAATCTCGAGCCATGGCCAAGTTGCGTTCGAAATTCTTGGTGTTGAATGGTGTTACACAGTCGAAGTACTTGCGCGATTCTTCCTTTCCCCCGTCGACAGAGGCCAAGTACTCCAGTACAAGGATTAAATCAGATTCGGAGTATCCGTCCCCCAATCGGCCGTTGATGTGCTCGACGTTCTTAGCGTACTTCGCGGACAGAGGTGTGTAGCGAGCCCAATCCCAACTCTGTTTTCGCAGCTCATTCAATCGATCGATAATCTGTTGCGTCGGAGTTCCTTCTTCTTGCTCAGAAGGAGACGCGTCCTCTTCCACGCTCAGGAGCTCTGTGGAAGCAGGTTCCTCGAAACGCTGTGATTCGAGCAACGGAATTCTGCTGATCGGGTAAACGATGCCGATCGTCTGAAGGGCTCCATCTCCATCAAGTTCCTTCGTTTGACGGAAATACCCAGCCTGTTCGAGTTCCTTGAGAGCGGTGTCGAGAGCGTCCACACCTTCCAGAGAGACGGCGGCCAGTTTCCGCTTGCTCGAAAGGTCCAATTCGGGATGGGCCAGCAAATAGGCAAGAAGTCCCTTGGCTCGGAATGACAGACGGGGATCCTCTAACATGGATTGATCCAAGACGAGGTATTGGCTTGCGCCACCGGCCAATCGAATCCGCATGATCTCACCTCGCCTTTCGGTCGATATCGAACTGTCGCCAAAGGGTACCTTTGTGCCTAGGGCCTGCGCAACCATTCTGCGAGCAGCTCCTCCTCGCGTTCCTTCTTGAGTCCGCCACGCCACTCATGGCCGTCAGGACGTGTGAGCGACCATTCCATAGTTGCCTGAACTGTGTCTTCAAGAGGACGGAACGTCAGGCCTTCAACGATAGCGCGAGCGGTACGGAAATCGAAGAATCCAGATGCGATGGGATCATCTTCCGGAATCCACAGTGGAAGCTCTATCCAGGCCCCGACTTCATGCTTCGTCAGAAATGCGTCGTCCATCCAGATAAGTTCGGGGTCTTCGGCGGACATCTCACAGCATGTTTGCAGAAGGGTCTGCATCGTCAGATCTCCAGGGGAAGAAGTAGTGTTGTATGTACCGGCCTCCCCGGATTCCAACATGTTGACGATCCATGCGGCCAGATCGCGAACGTCGATGAATTGAATGCGGCGATCCGGTCTCCCGGGAGCCAGGATTCGTCCTCCCTGCGCCGCCCTCCACGGCCAGTAGGTGAATCGATCGGTGTAATCGTGCGGTCCGACAATCAACCCGGGCCGGATGAGCAAAGGGCGATCTTTGAATACGGCCGTGACCTCGGCCTCACAGAGAGCTTTGAGAGGACCGTACGTCTCTTCGGTGACTTCCTCAATGGTTGGATCGTCGAGGGTTGCCAATACACCATCTTCGTCCGTGCCCTCAGCTGAAGGTTCGCCATAGACCGAGAGGGAAGAGACGAAGGCGTATCGGTCCACA
>DAOVHV010000095.1 GCA_030671645.1 bacterium
ACGGTGGCCGCGAACTCCACGGCCCCGGCTGCGGCCAGCAGATGACCGATCATGGACTTGATGGAACTTATCTTGAGCCGCCGAGCGTGATCGCCGAAGAGCTTCATCACGGCCACGTTTTCGGTCTTGTCATTGAGGATCGTAGAGGTTCCGTGGGCGTTGATATAGCCGATGTCCGACACGGCGACGCCGGCGTCACGCAGAGCTTCCTCCATGACACGGACCATTCCGTCGCCCTCGGGCTCGGGCGCCGTAAGATGGAAAGCATCGGCCGTGTTGCCATATCCGACCAATTCGGCGTAGACGGGCGCCTTCCGCCTGAGCGCATGGTCCAAGCTTTCCAGCACGACGACACCGGCCCCCTCGCCCATGACGAAACCGTCGCGGTTCTTGTCAAAAGGACGGCTGGCTCGTTCCGGATCGTCATTACGGGCGGACATCGCCCGTGTGGCGCAGAAGCCGGAAAACGGCAACGGGCTCACACTGGCCTCGGTGCCTCCCGCCAACATGATATCGGCATCTCCTCTCTCCAGGATGCGATAGGCATCGCCGATAGCGTTGGACCCGGTCGAGCATGCAACGGAAGGGGCGGACAAGGGTCCCTTGAGCCCATGAGTGATCGACACCATGCAAGCGGCCGTATTGATGAGCACTCTCGACACGACGAACGGCCTCACGGATCTTGGACCCTTCGCCAGAAGTTCGGCACTTGTGCTTTCGAGGGTCTGCGTTCCCCCGATGCCGCACCCGATGACGACGCCCGCCCGGCACCCATCAAACGGAAACACATCCAGGCCGGCATCCTTCATGGCCAGATCTGCAGCGACTAGGGCAAAATGTGTGAACCGGTCCATCCGTCTCGCGACCTTGCGGTCGATCCATTCGTCGGCGTGAAAATCCTTGATCTCCCCGGCTATTTGAGAGCGGAATTCTGACGGGTCAAACAAGGTAATGCGGGAGATGCCGTTTCGCCCGGCGAGCAATCCTTCCCAGAAGTTCTCTCGCCCGATGCCGATCGGGGTAACCACCCCAATGCCGCTTATGACGACTCGATGTCGATCCATTACGAGGGTTTCCTTGCATCTGTGCTCGAGAGAGCAATCGCTGAACGCTTCCCTACCGTAGATCGTAAGAAGAGAACCGCCGAGCACCCTACGCCGAGCCGCAGCAATGCGAAGCCGGTGACCCCGGTGAGTTGCGCTCCAGGAGGCATCATCCCCAAGGGAAGCGATGCTCTTCTTGTCATGACTGCAGTCTCCTTGCCTCGTGGGAAGAGTATCAAACACGCCTAGGCAAGTATAACTATAACAGCAATGGATCTCCTCCCGCACTTATGGAGACTCTGCGTTGTGTGTGGAGTCGGATCTTAACTTCTAGGATTTCTCTCTTTCATCGACGTGCTTCGCGATTACGCTGATTGTTGAATAGCAAAGGCCGAAATCACTGGCCTTAGTGAAGGCGCATTCTCCGTGCAAGGAGCTTGGTAGGTTGGTCTGCGCTTGAGACGCCAAATGGCATAAAGCTCTGATTCCTGCAAATTAAGGTACTTGTCCCTCGAATTGCAGAGACCATTTTCGTCCTCACATCTTACACAAGGGGACAGGCTACTTTTCCGAACATCGCTAGAAAAGTAGCCTGTCCCCTTATCCGTCAAGTACCCCGCGATAGGGTCAGAGCCTAAGACGGATGACGACTTCGTCGCCTTCCATCTCGCCCGTCGGTTCAAAGCCGAGAGATTGGTAGAAGGGCCAAGGTCCTCCGGGCATCGGCATGTAGCTCGCTTTCAGTTCTGTCGCACCCGGTCGTCCGCGAACGTACTCGATTAGCCTTTCCATTGCCTTGCGGCCGTACCCCTTTCCTTGCTGCGGCCCGGCAATCATCAATCGCCACAGGAAGTACTGAGGCGTGTCGGGATCGTCATACAACATGACGAAGCCAACCGGAGTATCGTCGGCATAGATGCCTCGAAACCACGCCTTCTCGTTGAAGTGAGCCTGGGCGATGGAGACGGCATTCGGCGCAACCATTTTTTCTTGTCCCGGTGGCATCTGCTTGCTCAGTTTGAGAATCGGGCGCAGCGTCTCCTCGGTGAGGACGCGTAGACTGACGATGGCATCTGGTTCCGGCTCTGCTGCTCTCTCCGGAGTTTCGTCAATGCTAAGCCATCCGGCGTATAGCTCGGGACGACGATCGGGCAGGAACAGCTTCCGTGCATGTGAAGAAGCAACTTGATCCAGATCTATGTCGCAGATGAGGATGTCGTCCTTCGACTTGGCGGCCCGAGCGATGACATTTCCGCCCGGATCACAGACGAACGATTCGCCGGCGAATTCGAGGATTTCTTCCTTCCCAACACGATTGCACAAGGCAACGAAGTAGCCATTTTGGAATGCGGCCACGCGCATCTCGGCTTCGAACACTCCTTCCGGCCATTCGTCGATCGCGCCCGCCTGTGGCACCAACACAAGGTCAGCTCCGCCAAGTGCGAGCGCCCGCATCATTTCGGGGTAATGGCGGTCGTAGCAGATGGCAACACCGATACGTCCGACGGCGGTTGAGAACACGGGTGCATCGAGATCACCCGGCGTGTAGTACGTCTTCTCGTGGAAAGCTTCGTAGTCGGGAATGTGATTCATGCGGCTCAGACCGAGCATGCGACCGTCAGCGTCGATGATCGGACTGGTATCGAAACTGTCTTCCCCAGCGCACTCATACAAGTTAGGAACGATGACGACACCCAGCTTTTCAGCCAAGGCGCACAGGGCGTCGGTGATCGGACCGGGAATCGGCTCAGCAAGTTCGCGGTGACCGCCGTCAGACGGACGCTGCGGATAGAACGGCTCAAAGGCAAGTTCCGCGAAGCAAACCAGTTTCGCACCCTGACGCGCCGCCTCGCGAACGGCCTTCAAGCCCCGCGCAAGATTCTCCGCCTTGTCGGAAGTTGCATGTTGTTGGACCAAAGCAATACGCATCGAGGGATCTCCTTCTGCGGTGAATGACGATTCGTCAATCATACATCCATTTGACAGATCGCAACCTCGTTGCGATGCTTCCGACATGAGCAATCCTGTCTCCAATGACAGCACTCAGCACGTGCGATTTGGCGTGGCGGGGAATCCACCGAACTTCTGGGAGTCAGCTTATCGGAAGGATCGAGGATTCGCCCCGGCATGGCTTCGCGAGATCGGGCTTGATGCACTCGAGATTCAGTGCACGTATGGCGTTCGGATGCCTGACAAGCGAGCCGTGTTGTTTCACGAGCAGGCTGTCGAGCACGATATCTCTCTGTCTCTCCACGCGCCCTACTACATCACGCTCGGCACCGATGACCCGCAGAAGAGAGAGAACTCCCTTCGAGATCTTCGCAAGAGCATCGACCTTGCCAAGAAGCTTGGGAGTCGACGGGTGATCTTCCATCCAGGCAGTGCTCACGGTGATCGTCGAAACGCTTTGAATCGTGCGATTCAAGCTCTCCGGATCCTTGAAGGCGACACCGATTTCGGGGACATCGACCTCTATCCCGAAATCGCTGGTAAGGCGAGGCAATTGGGCTCGTTGGATGACATTCTGGAAATGTGCTCTGAGATAACGAGCGCATGGCCTTGCCTGGATCTGGCGCATCTGCACGCGCGAGAAGGCGGGAGCCTCGTTCACCAAGTGGACTTCGAATCTGTCCTCGACCGCGTGGTGAGTTCTCTCGGATCTCGTGTGCTGGGCAAGCTGCACTTCCACATGTATCCCGTGAAATGGGGCCCTAAGGGCGAAACGGGGCACGTGCGATTCGATGAGACGGGAGAACCTATGCCTTCGATGAACGCAACTGAGCCATTACAGCCTCCGTACAAGCCCTTTCTACATATGCTAGTCGATCGCGGGCTCTCGGCCACCGTCATTTGCGAAGCGAAGGATTCTCAAGACATCGGTGCTCTGGCGATGAAGGAGCACTTCGAATCACTTCAGCTTGGCAGCTGACGAGTGGTATCACTGAGCTCTGAAGCGGAAATAGGGCAAGACTCTGATTGTTGCGAATTAGGGAATGTGCCCCCCGAATTTCACCGCGACCCGCTTGGCAATCACACTGATTGTTGAGTAGCAGAGGCCGAGGTGGTCACCGACTTCCTGCAGCTTGTATTGATGTTCTCGTACAGCGGCATGGATGCGCTCGTTGCGCGTTGCCTTATCCGGGACATCGGCGAATAGCTCTTTTAGTGATGGGCGCGTCGCCAGCCGTGCGTCGCTACCGATCCTGCGATTTTCTCCGACGTCACGCAGTAGCGGGCGCAGCGATTGAACGAAGGAATCAGTCCCCAATAGCGCCCCTGCTGTTACATCCTTCCAAACGTTGATGCCCTTGCCACGCTTAACGAAATCCCGATAGGCGAGAACTGCCACCGTACGACGCTTCCCGAACTGCGACAACAACCAATCAGTGGTGAGGAATCCAGGACACTTCACTATGCCGGCAGTGGCGCGAAAGCTACTCCATCGCCAATCGCGAGTACTTCGCACTATCTTGGCGCGGATTGGATTGAGCACGATGTCGCGAGCCACCTCAAGCAGGTAGGCTTCTTTCTCCACAACGATCGATTTGAAGCGGCCTTGAACAAGAGGTCCGGTTCGCGAATGACAGCGATTGAACCACTGGGTATAGACACCGTTCAGTTGCTTCATGCCGCGCGAGAGATTGGGCAAGGGTGTCTCGATGAGAAGGTGATAGTGATTGTCCATCAAGCAATAGGCATGGCAGATCCAGCCAAATCGCTCAATCGTGTTGGTGAGAGTATCCAGGAAACGTGTTCTATCTGCATCATCGAGAAAGATATCCGCCTCCGCTTTCCCGTGGGAAGTCACATGGTACAGCGCACCCTCGTATTCAATTCGCAGTGGTCGAGCCATGAAACCAGTCTAGCACATCAGACCCTAAGAATCAAGATCTGACCCCACCCTGAGGTTGGTTCTTAGGGTTTTGCACTCTCCCTGCATGCAGCTTGGTAGGTTAATTTGCAGCTGAGCCGCGGAT
>DAOVHV010000177.1 GCA_030671645.1 bacterium
GACGCTGAAATGCCCCGTGCAATTGGAAGAACGCATTGATGAAAGCATGCTCGGAGGCGCCCGGATCGAAGCGGCCGGACACGTGATGGACGGCACGATCCGCGCCAGGCTGAGAGAACTGCGAAAGCAACTGGAAAAATAGGGGGCAAGGTGACTGGAACTCGTAAAGATGAGATCACGGCCATCCTCAAGGAACAGATTAAGGGCCTGAAATACGACCTCGAAATGCAGGAAGTGGGGGTCGTGGTCGAGGTCGGGGACGGAATCGCCCGCGTGTACGGTCTGGAGGGGGCGATGGCTTCGGAGATCGTCGAGTTCCCGAATGAGATCTACGGATTGGTATTGAACCTGGAAGAAGAGTCAGTGGGCGTGGCCTTGTTCGGAGAGTCCGAACGCGTCCAAGAAGGCGACGAAGTGCGCCGCACGAGGCGTGTTCTTGAGACACCAGCAGGAGATGCAATGCTGGGTCGCGTGGTCGATCCTCTCGGTCGGCCGCTGGACGGTAAGGGTCCCATTGAAGAGACCGGCATGCGAAAAGCCGAGATTATCGCGCCTGGAGTCATCGATCGCCAGCCAGTGGATACGCCGCTGCAAACGGGTCTCAAAGCCATTGATGCAATGACGCCAATCGGTCGAGGCCAGCGCGAACTCATCATCGGCGACCGGCGCACCGGAAAAACGGCCATCGCCCTGGACACGATTATCAATCAGAAAGACGAAGACGTAGTTTGTGTGTACGTGGCCATCGGGCAGAAGGCATCAACCGTGGCCCGCATCGTGGATACACTGACTAAGTATGGCGCCATGGACTACACCATCGTGGTGGTGGCCGACGCCAATTCTCCCACGCCGATGCAGTACCTGGCACCCTATGCGGGCTGTGCCATGGCCGAGCATTTTACCTACGGCGGCAAGGACGCCTTTGTCATCTACGACGACCTATCCAAGCACGCCGTCGCCTATCGTGAGATGTCCCTGCTGCTTCGACGGCCGCCTGGCCGCGAGGCCTATCCCGGGGACATTTTCTATACCCATTCCCGGTTGCTGGAACGCGCCGTCCGATTGTCTGAAGAAAATGGCGGGGGATCGTTGACCGCATTCCCCCTCATCGAAACCAAAGCCGGTGACATCACAGCCTATATCCCGACCAACGTCATCAGCATCACCGACGGTCAGATCTACTTGGAAACCGATCTGTTCAATCAGGGATTCCGCCCGGCCATGAACGTCGGGTATTCGGTGTCGCGAGTCGGTGGAGCAGCTCAGATCAAGGCCATGTCGCAGATTGCGGGAGAACTGCGACTGGAATTGTCCCAATATCGCGAGCTGGAGGCGTTTGCCGAGTTCTCGTCCGATCTGGATGAGGAGTCCAAAGCCCAGTTGGCACGGGGTGACCGGCTCATGGAAATCTTGAAGCAGAAGCAGTATGCACCCATGTCCGTCGAAGAGCAGGTCGTCTCGTTGTACGTGGCGGTGGAGAACCACTTGGCGGATATCGAGGTGTCCGAAGTCGGACGCTTCGAAGATGGCTGGCTGCGGTTCGTGCAGGAAGAGCATGGAGAGATCCTGGAAACAATACGGAGAGAAAAGAAGCTGACCGATAAACTGAGGGCGCACCTGGATAAGGCGGTTGAGGAATTCAAGGAACGGTTTACCAGCTAGCTGGGTGGAAGTATTACATCAGCGATGTCCCGTGGGAAGTAGGAGTTAGTCGATGGCACAACATGTAAGGGCCATTAAGAGCCGGATCGGGAATATCGAGAATATTGGGCAGATCACCAAGGCCATGAACGCGATTGCCATGACCAAGGTGACGCGCATGAAGCGCCGATTAGCGGAGACGCGTCCGTATATCAAAGCGTTGACAACGTTTGCCCAGCGGATGATGGGACGATTGGCTTCCGATAATGAGGCTCATCCTCTGACGGTTCCCAATGAATCCTCGGTCGTCGGTGTGTTTGTCATGAATTCCGACCGCGGCTTATGCGGGCGATACAAAGGCGATCTCAACCGGGAATCCGAGAAACTTATCCAGGAACTCGGATCCGACGGTCGCTTGATCCTGGGTGGGGAAAAGGCGCGATTGTATTATGCGCGTCGCGCTGTCCAGGTCTTGAGCACGTACGCCAATGTCTACGATCAACCGACCGAAGCCATTGCCACGCGAATAGCGAACGAACTAATCGGTCTCTACGAACGTAGCGAAGTGGGGCGCATCGATCTTGTGTACATGCGGTTTGTGTCCGATCTGTCACAGAAGCTGGTGGTCGAGCCGTTCCTGCCCATTCCGATCGAGGCCGACGAAAACGACGATCTTATCGATCCGGAAGCCGACGTCATGCTCGACGTTGCCCTGCGCATGGTGTTGAGGGGAACCCTGTACGCGGCTTTGATCGAAACCAAAACCTCGGAAGATGCCATTCGCCGCCAGGCCATGAAAGCGGCCACGGACAATGCCGAAGACTTGCTGAAGAATCTGACCCGCGCCTACAACAAGGCGCGACAGCAAGCGATCACTAGGGAAATCGCCGATATCATCGGCGGTGCAGAAGCTCTACGAACCGAATAGGGAATTGAGGAGTCATTCGATGGAAGGACAACATTCAGTCGGCAAGATCACGGAAATCAAAGGGCCGGTAATCGATGCACGATTCGAGAAGGGTCAACTGCCTCGTGTGAACGACGCCCTTCGCGTCGAGAGAGACAGCGAAAAGAACCTCATTCTGGAGGTAGCTCAGCATCTGGGTGACGACGTTATCCGTGCCATTGCCATGGATTCGACCGACGGACTGTCACGTGGTACCGAAGTGATCAACACTGGCGGTCCGATCACCGTTCCCGTAGGTCTGGAAACGCTCGGGCGGCTGATCAACATTGTGGGAGATCCCATCGACGGGCAGCCGATGCCCGAGGGCATCAAACGACACTCGATTCACCGCACGGCGCCGACTTTGCTTGACCAAGACACGGAGACAGAGGAGCTCGAAACGGGCGTCAAATCC
>DAOVHV010000121.1 GCA_030671645.1 bacterium
CCCCGTCCGGATACCGAGGATCGATCTCCACGATCCGATCGGTCACCCGCTCCAGGAAGTAGCGATCGTGCGATGTAAGAATGAAAGCGAACTTGGCGCGCTTCAGGAAACGCTCCAGCCAGTCGATGCCGGCAAGATCGAGATGGTTGGTCGGCTCGTCCATCAGCAGCAGATCCGGCTCTTGCACGAGATGACATCCCAGTGCCAAGCGTTTCCGCCATCCCCCGGAAAGAGTGTCTACGCGGACTTGGGGACGATCGAAACCCAGCCGCCGCAGCATCTTACGAGTACGAATCAGCGGCTCATGCTCCTCCATCGGAAGATCGCTCAGAGCGGCAAGGATCGCGCTCTCGGCGGTCGCGTCCGGCGGGAAGACATCGACCTGCGGGATGTAGGCAATGTGAGCTTCGTTGCTGCGATCCACGGTTCCGGAGTCCGGAACTTCCTCCTGGGACAGAATGCGCAGCAGTGTGGTCTTCCCGGCGCCATTGGGGCCAATCAGCCCCACACGCTCGTTGGGTTGGAAGGTGATGGACAAATTCTCGAACAAAGGGTGTGAGGCGTAGGTCTTGCTCAGATTCCGCACAGCCAAGATCGCCATTGACACCTCTCCTCAACCTGAAAACGTGATGGAACAATGATCCCACAATCCGAGTGCAAATGCAGAGCCGGAAGACCTCGAGGCTGCTTGCTTGATCGAACTGCTAACTTAGTGCGGGAGAAGGATATATCAGGCATCTACACATGCGCGTAGGATTGCGAAATCGGAGCTTCCGTGGAGTTCGATTCTAAAATCGCTATGATTGGTCCAATTCGTCGGATTGGAGTTGCCGGTTTATGGAAGCGATCTCCGCAGAACATCGGATTCGCGGACTGAGAAGTTTGATTGGAAACACACCCTTGCTGGCAATTGACTGCGTGTTCGCCGGGGAACAGCGCACCCTCTACGCCAAAGCTGAGTACCTCAACATGACGGGAAGCATCAAGGACCGAATGGCTTTTCATATCATTGAGGAAGCGTACGCCAAGGGCCTTCTCGAACCAGGCGACCGCATCATCGAAGCGACCAGTGGCAATACGGGTATTTCCTTTTCCGCCATCGGCCGAGCTCTCGGTCATCCGGTGACCATCTTCATGCCCAACTGGATGAGCACCGAACGGATTGATCTGATTCGAAGCCTGGGAGCGGAAGTCGTACTCGTAAGCAAGGAAGAAGGCGGATTCTTGGGAAGCATTGACAAGGCGGAAACACTGGCCGCCGAATCCGAGCACGCGTTCCTGCCGAGGCAGTTCTCAAATATCGCCAATGTCGAAGCCCATTACCTAACTACCGGTCCGGAGATCTGGTGGCAGCTTAGGTTCCGATCCCTGCTTCCGGATGCCCTTGTCGCTGGAGTGGGAACCGGGGGAACGATCATGGGGGCTGGGTCATTCCTGAGATCCAAGCATCCGGCGACTCGTTTGCATCCGTTGGAACCCATCAGTTCTCCCACGCTGTCGACGGGTTGCAAGGTAGGGGAACATCGCATTCAAGGCATCTCCGACGAATTCATCCCACCCATCCTCGACCTTTCGGGATTGGATGACGTCGTCGACGCAGATGACGGAGATGCCATTCTGATGGCGCAGAAGCTCTCAGAAGAACTGGGGCTCGGTGTGGGGATATCTTCGGGCGCTAACTTCATCGGGGCGCTCAAAGTCCAGAACGAATTGGGGCCGGATTCCATCGTCGTCACTGTCTTCGCGGACGATAGCAAGAAGTACCTGTCCACCGATTTACTGCGCGAAGAGCCAGTTCAGGACGGGTTCCTATCTCCGCAAGTCGAGTTGCTCGCTTTCCGGGCGCTCAAGCGGGTATGCCATACCTGTTGCGATCCGGCGGAGTGCGCGAAAGCCGAGGGCGACGATATCGATCAGGAGCATCCGTTGCCCTATTGCCCGCGACGTCGGTAGCCGGGAGAAGAACCGCACTCACTTCAATGCCGCTTGTCCTTCGAACGTTCTATTGGGCGACAGTCCGGCGAGGATCGCTCGGTCATCTTCGGTGAGATCGTCCCGCACGACACGATCGAGCACTTCTCCCAGTCCGGGACCGAGCATGAATCCATGCCCGCACAACCCGACGGCCATGAGATAGCCCCTCACTTCCTCCGACCATCCGACCAGCGGCGCTCCGTCGGGCGTCATGGGATAGAGGCCGCGCCAGGTTCGTCGGACGCGGAGGTTGGCCAGACGTGGCACGAGAGCGATCATTCGCTTGGAAACCGTCGGCAGAAAATCACCCGTCTCATGGCAGTCAAAGCCGATAATCAGTGGCTTTGGGGTAAGAGAGAAGAGGACCTGCCCTGTCGCCAACTGGAAGAAGTAGCAATTGTCCGCCGTCGGCGACGGTCTGATATCGACCACCATCGGTCCAAGGAATGGCGCAACTGGCTCAGTGACGCCGCCTTCGTGAGAGTCGGGGATGACCGGGTGTTCCATCCCGACCATTCGACCGATCTCCGAAGCCCATCCCCCGGCGGCATTGATCACGATGGGGGCACTATATTGCGCGCGATCCGTCGTGATTCCGCACACGCGGCCGTCATGGACATCGATGTCTGCGACCGATTCGTGAAATCGGAATTCGGTGCCTTCTTTGAGAGCTTGTTGGTACATCGCATGTCCGAACAATAGAGGAGAGCATTGGCCGTCTTCCGGCGAGAAGGTGCCGCCGAGCAGGTTCGTCGGATTCAGCGCCGGGATCAGATTGAGAAGCTCGTCCCTGTCGTACCAGTCGATGTTGAGACCGCTCGCCTGTTGGACGGCAAGCAGGTCCTTGAGGATCGCCGCTTCCCTCTCGCCGTAGGAAACAAACGAGTAGCCGCCCATCCGCCACTCGATGTCATCGCCGTACGTCTCATGCCATGTCGAGGCGATTTCAAGCGAGCGCCGGCACACGCGAATCTTGGCCGGCTCGGAATGGGTGGCGCGGATGCCCCCGATGGCGGTCTTGTTCGATCCCTGCCCGGGGCTGGCCAGCTTATCGACCACAAGAACTTCGAGACCCGATCGTGCCATCGCCCAAGCCGCTGGCACTCCAACGCTGCCAGCTCCTACAACAATCACGTCGTAGGTCTGTTTCACAGTAGCCTCATCCATGCCAGAGAAGCCCGAGGATTCTCTGACCGACTCGAATCGATCCAATTACTGTTCGAGTCGGCGCCCGCCCCAATGATGATGACGTCGTAAGCTGGCTTCGCCATCTTACTTACCGCCTTTCGCGCCACGGCCCGAAAGGCCGGATGGGACTTGACTCTCTTCCGTTTTCCCAAACTGAGCACTGGCAAATGCTGCGAACGGCACTTCGACGAACAACGGACGAGGCACATTCTCCGTGATTTGATCCAGCGGCACGCCACACTCGCGGAACAATCGCAGGATTGGGGCCTGGCACGTCTTGCCCCCACATGCCCCCATGCCGGCCCGCGTCAAGGTTTTGATCTCGTTTATGTCACGGTAGCCCTTACGTATGAGATCGCGGATTTCGCCGGCAGTCACGCGTTCGCATCGGCAAACGATGTCACCATCATGTAGTGGTTGCACCACCTCGGGAAGGGATTGCCCGACCCGGGGTGCTTGTACTCGAATGCCGGCGATTTTTTCGGCGATGTCGCGCTGCGCTTCAACTTTGACCAGCACCGTTCGATCGTTACTGGGAATGCGCACAATCTCGCGCACCGGCACCTCACCCAGGATTTCGCCGGCAACGTCCATCACTACGACCGTCCCACCGGCTCGTATTCCCGCCTCACCGAACTCAAACGGAATGGTCACCACGGGTAGCGCCACGTCTTTGCGTGCATCGATCAGCGTGATGGCCAATCCCGGACAGATGGTGATGCACTTCATGCAGCCGATGCAGGTCTTTCCGATGTCATCTGCGATGTACTCGGGGATTTGCCGAATATCGGATTCGTCAATGTAAATCAAGCCATTCGGGCACACCGACGCACAGGGATTGCAGGGAATCTCTTGCGTGCAGTGCAATACTGGGAACGCGAACCCAGCCTTGCTGGGTTCGTTTGGAGTTTCGCTTTCGCGAAACTCATCATTAGTGGAGCTGTAGTTCCTTAGAGTTTCACTATCGTGAAACATCTGGTTGGCTACGACGGCTCCTTCGGAACCCTCTTTCCTGTTCGGAGTTGCGCTTACGCGAGACTCCTCGTTGGTGACGGAAAGCAGGTACGTTACTTCGCGATCGTGCGTCTTCCCAGGATGAGCCTTGAGGATCTCGGCCGTTCGTGCCCACTCCTCGGGAACGGGTTCGTCCGTCGCCCCGAGTTCCAACGCAATCTGTCGAC
>DAOVHV010000038.1 GCA_030671645.1 bacterium
GAAGCGCATGAAGACGCGAGCTATGCCATGAGCTAGCTCGTACAAGAAGTGCAGAGCTCTGTCTCCGTGTCCGCGGCAGTGGGGAGTTGCCTTCAAGATCTTCATGTTCTTCATGGTGAATTGCTGTCGCATGTTGGCAAGCCTTAAAGTTGCCTCAGGGATGCCGATTCTAGTGGATTCGGTATTCTCGAAATTTTGATCTATTGCAGAGATACAGACTCCTACGAACTGGAGGCTCTTGGCCTCCAGTTCGCGCTATACTGCGGCCGGACAAGGAGGTCTTCCCACCGATGCAAACGATCGACTTATTGAGAGAACTCTCCGATGCATTCGGCGTCTCCGGTTTTGAAGACGAGGTACGCGATCTCGTTCGAACCCTGGTTTCCCCACACGTCGATGAAGTGGTGACAGACACTCTGGGCAACCTGTTCGCCACCCGCAGATCCTTAAATCCTGGCGCCAAAACGTTGATGCTCGATGCCCATCTAGACGAGATCGGATTCATCGTGAAGTGGATCGAGAAAGATGGATTCCTTCGATTTGTGCCGATCGGAGGTTGGGATCCTCGAATCATACCCGGACATCGTGTCAAGATTCAGACACGGTCGGGTGAATTCCAAAACGGCGTCATCGGAACTGCTCCGCCCCACATTCTCTCCCCGGAGGAGCGAAAGGCGTCCTTGCCGATCGAGAAGCTGTTCATCGACATCGGGGCAACCTCGCTGGAAGAAGCTCAAGAAATGGGAATTCGTATCGGCGATCCTCTTACCATTCACTATCCGTTCATGGAACTCACCGATGGCTATGTCACGGGCAAGGCATTTGACGATCGAGTCGGCTGTGCCGTGTTGATTGAGGCGGCCGAACGCACGGCAGGGCTGGATTTGGGGGTGAATGTTGTCTTCGCGTTCGTTTTTGGCGAAGAAGTTGGATTGCGCGGCGCTCGCACGGCGGCCTTCCAGATCGAACCCGATCTGGCCATTGCCGTGGAAGGAACCATCGGCGCCGATATGCCGGGCGTACCCGATCACTCTCAGCCTGTGCGGCTGGGATGCGGCCCCGCGATCTCCGTGGCCGACCGCTCTATTGTCGTGACCAGGAAAGTGCTGACCGCGATGGAGTCGATCGCCGAAGCCGCAGATATTCCCTATCAATACAAGCTTCCCACCTACGGAGGCACGGACGCAGGCGCCATTCATCTTACACGTGGAGGCGTACTGGCAGGCATCGTATCCGTACCTTGCCGATACATTCACTCACCGATTTCGACGCTGCGATTGTCCGACTTCGAATTGACCAGTCGCTTCGTGACCGAGCTGGTCAAAGGCCTTCCAGACGCCGTCCTCTAACGAAAGTGCGGCATCGTTATGACATAGCGATGCCGCGCCTTCATTTCCCTGATTGATCTAGACTGATTCGTGCGTGCCCACCATCTTCGATACGATTTCCGCCTTGACAACGTCAGCCAACCGGCGAATGCCCTCGTCAATCTGCTCGAGCGTGCTCGACGAGAACGCCAATCTCATGGTGTTGTGGCCGGTGTCGTCGACAAAAAAGGCGGCGCCGGGGACGTAAGCAACCTTTCTCTCTACTGCTTGCGCGAGCATCTCGTGGGTATCAATGACGTCGGGCAACCAGACCCAGATGAACAAGCCGCCGTCGGGCTTTGTCCAGTGAATACCCTCGTCCTTGGGCATGTACTTCTCGAGCGCATTGATCATGGCGTTTCGCTTCTCGCTGTAGATGAGCCGGATTTCATCGAGGTGCCCTTCGAGCCCGTAATCGAGCATGTAGCGGGCGGCCAGATGTT
Source organism: bacterium (assembly GCA_030671645.1). Classification (GTDB taxonomy): domain Bacteria; phylum Bipolaricaulota; class Bipolaricaulia; order UBA7950; family UBA9294; genus SPBW01. Next base: position 1,811 of record DAOVHV010000038.1, read on the forward strand.
GCGTCAGCTTCGACGTGCACAGGTCGGTGGCTTGCTTCGTTCGAACCAAGGCGTCCATGAGGTCGGGTCGCGATGTAATCATGACCGCCAAGCGCAGACCGGCACACAGGACCTTGGAGAACGTGAACAGCATGATGACCCGTCCTTCGGGATCCATGCTGTAGATGGAAGGAATCTCTTCCCCGGCAAAACGCAGATGTCCGTACGGATTGTCTTCGAAAATCAGCAAGTCTTCTCGTTTGGCGATTTCCAGCAGTTGCCTGCGTTTCTCGAGTGAGAGGGTGATTCCGCTCGGGTTCTGAAAATCGGGAATTACATAGATCCCCTTCATTTGCTTGCCGGCTAGCTTGACTTCAGCGATCTTCATTTCCAGATCTTCGATGCTCATGCCATCGTCTTCGACAAGAACCCCGATCTTGTCAATTTGGAACAAGCTGAATGCCTGTATGGCTCCCAAATAGGTGGGGAGTCCACAGAACATCACATCGCCGGGATCGAAGAACACCTTGCACAACAGATCCAATCCCTGTTGAGACGCCGTGGTCACCAATAATTGTTCCCTTGTTACTTCGATGCCTTGTGGACGAAGCCATTCAATGAAGGCATCGCGCAGAGTTCGACTGCCTTCGGTGGTTCCATACTGAAGAACGTTGGCATAATTGTTCATCAACTCTTGATGGGCAATTTCTGCCAGTTCTTTGTGCGGAAACGATTCAGGGGCCGGCAAACCTCCTCCGAACGAGATGATGTCGGGTTGCTCTGTGAGCTTCAGCAGTTCGCGAATGGCAGACCTCTTGGCACCGGAAACCCGTTGGGAAAGGTGCTGTTTCATCAGACGCTCCTTACGCGCGCAGTGATGTTCATTTCTCTTGAATTGTAAGCAATCGCTCCCAAAGCTTCAAAAGAGCAGACGCGCTAAGAGGGGAAAAAGTGCTGCGGCAACGGCAGATCCGAGAATGGCTCCTCCCAGTACATCGAGCGGATAATGCTCTCGTACGAACACACGCGAGAAGGCAATCGTAGCCGCTACAACATACACCGAGGTCTGGACCGCTACGTGCGGATAAGCGTTGAAGACCACCCACGCTAATCCGAACGATGTGGTGGCGTGCCCGGACGGGAACGAGTATCCGTCGATTCGCGTTCTCAAGCGCGCTACTGTCGTGGTTTCCGGACGGACGCGGCCCGTCACCGTCTTGATCAGACGAAATGTAGCGATGTTGGCAACTGTGACGGCGAACCCTATCCCAACGTATCGGCGACCGACGGCTCCTCCGAACACCAGCAATCCCAAGGCTAAGGATGCCCAGATGTAACCGTCGCCAAGGGCTGTGGCCGTCGTGAACATGCGCTCAAGCTTGTTCAGTTTTCGACTTTCTCCGATGGTATGGGCCATTCGCCGATCCCAATGAAGCACCGAGTCGATCCACGAACTCAATCGATTTCGAAACGCCGATCGTTCGTTGCTCACTCTTCTTTTCTCCTCAGGGTCGGGAACAGGATCACGTCACGAATCGAGGTCGATCCCGTAAACAGCATCACCAATCGATCGATGCCCATTCCCATTCCTCCAGCCGGCGGCATGCCGTGTTCCAATGCGAACAAGAAGTCTTCGTCCATTCGCTGGGCTTCCTCGTCGCCACCTTCGCGCAGTTTCTCTTGCGCATCAAATCGGACCCGTTGATCGATAGGATCGTTGAGTTCGGTAAACGCATTGGCCAATTCCATACCGGCTGCGAACAGCTCGAACCGTTCGACAATGTTTTCATCTTTGGGACTACGCTTGGCCAGCGGCGAGATTTCGATCGGGTAATCGGTAATGAAGGTGGGCTGAATGAGCGTATCTTCGACGAATCGCTCAAACAGCGCGTTGACGGCTTCGCCAGGAGTTGCCGGTGCTGGTTCTATGCCTCGGTTGCCAGCCAAATGAATTGCCTCTTCGGTTCGAAGAACCGCTGGATCAACGTTGATGGCGGTCGCCACTGCGTCGGCCATTCTGATGTGTGTCCATGGCAGAGAAAAGTCAATCTCCTCGCCGTCAAACTCGATCTGCAGTTTCCCAATCGTTTCCTGAAGACTGTTCGTTATGATCCGTTCAGCCAGCGCCATCATGCCTTCGACATCCGTGTAAGCCTGATAAATCTCCAACATGGTGAATTCGGGATTGTGCTCGGTTGACGTGCCTTCATTGCGGAAGCATTTACCCATCTCATAGACGCGATCGATTCCGCCGATCATCACGCGCTTTAGATAGAGTTCCAAGGCAATGCGCAGGCACATGTCTATGTCGAGCGCGTTGTGATGGGTTCCGAATGGACGGGCATGTCCGCCACTGGCAATCGACAGCAATACCGGGGTCTCCACTTCCAGGAACCCGTCGTTATCAAGTGTCCGCCGGATTGTTGATAGGATGCGCGACCGAATGATAAACGTCTCCCGTACATCGTCGTTGGAAATCAAATCGAGTGAACGATGGCGATGCCGAATCTCAATGTCTTTCAATCCATGCCATTTCTCAGGCAATGGGCGAATTGACTTGGACAAGAGAACAAACTCGTCAACGGCAATGGACAGCTGCCCACGCTTGGTACGGAACACCTCGCCGGTAGCGGACACGAAATCGCCCACATCGATTTGAGACAAAACGGCATAGGTTTCACCAAGTTTGTCGAGGGTAGCGTAGGTTTGAATCTTTCCCGTTCCATCCATCACGTCGAGGAAAGAGGCCTTGCCCATGCCACGATAGGCCATCAACCGGCCGGATATGGTGGTGAAATGCCCGGAGTGTTCTTCGTTCTCCAACGAAGCGAAACTCTTATTGATCGGACCTATGGGTTCGTTGGCCGGAACCCTCGCCGGATAAGGATCAATCCCCATCTCCCGTAGCTTGCTCAGCTTGTCGAGGCGGGCCTGCCGTAATGTATCAGACATACGATTCCCAAGTTACTTATTGATTGCGATAACGCGAAATTTGCCCTTTCCCCATGGTAGTTCGGCCGTGACTTTGTCTCCTTCCTTCTTCCCGAGCAACAGCTTGCCGACCGGCGATGCAACCGAAATCTTGCCTTTGTCAAGGTTCACTTCCGCAGCACTGACCAAGGTGAAGGTCCCCGATTCTTTCTGTGTTAGGTCCAGGAGAATGAAGCTGGATCCGATACCAATTTCATCTTTGGAAATCTGGTCTTCGGGAAGGATTTCCGCTACTTCGAGCACCGAGGTCAGACGGCGTACTTCTCGTTCGTAGTACTGCTGCTGAGATTGGAGATACATGTATTCCTTGTTCTCGCGCAGATCGCCTCCGTTCATTTTCGAGGCTTTGAGTTTATCGGGTATCTCTTCGTACAGGATCTTCTGCGCTTGCTCCATTTCTTGGCGCATCAACTCGTGGCCCTGTTTTGTCAGGAAAATCGTTTCTTTGTTCATGTTCTCTCCTTCAGGCTCTCAAGCACCATCTTCACAGCTTTCTCGAGGCTCTGTACGATCTCTTCTTCTGGAGCCTCTTTGCATGTTGCGTTTGGCTTGATCACGAGATCCACCGCAGAAAGGCGGTGTGCCGTTTTGCGAAATGCCTCTCGGATCTTTCGCTTGATCCGGTTTCTCTCTACCGCCGAACCGTATTTCCGAGTGACCACAATTCCGAGTCGTGGTCCGGATTCCTGCGAAAGCATATCTTCCGCCTTCCACGGGAGTGCGGCTCCCATACGCGGGAGTACATGTAGAGACAAACATCTCCCCTTCCATGCTGAGCCTTCACGGAACACGCGAATAAACTCAGTCTTCTTCTTGAGTCTCATCGTGGAAGGGAAACGGGCACTACTGTCTCCTGCCATACCCGAACTATAGTCGCAAGCGCCGTGTGATTCAAGCTTTGCTCGGTTCTTCACTCCGGGAAACCAGTTAGGTTACACTGTCTGTCTAACCATGGAACCACAACACGTTTTCACCGTTTCCGAACTGAATACGGCAGCGCGAACTGCCCTCGAACAGAAGTTCGGAACGATTTGGGTCCAAGGAGAAGTTTCGGAGTTGACTCGTGCGCCGTCAGGACACCTCTATTTCACGCTCAAGGACGAGAATTCCGAACTGAGTGCCGTTCGTTTCAAATCACGAACGTCTTTGCTTGCTCCGGCGACCATCGAGCCGGGGACCATTGTACTGGCACAAGGGACATTGACCGTGTACGAACCGCGAGGCCGCTATCAATTCATCGTCTCGATCCTTCAACCTCTTGGTGCGGGTGCCATTCAGCGTTCATTCGACTTGATGAAACGAAAACTTCAGGAAGAGGGATTGTTCGATCCTGAGGCGAAGTCCGAGCTTCCTACAATTCCTAGAGCCATCGGCATTATCACTTCGCCTCAAGGAGCAGCTCTTCGAGACATTCAGTCCGTGTTGGAACGCCGCTGGCCACACGTTCACGTGTTCCTTTTCCCGTCAACCGTCCAAGGAGAAGCTGCTCCTGGAGAGTTGCGGAAGGCGTTGGATCGCGCCATCCGATTCTCGCGATCGCCCCAGCCTCTCGACCTGCTCATCTTGACTCGAGGAGGAGGATCGGCCGAGGATCTGGTCGCCTTCAATGACGAGGCATTGGCGCGGGACCTGTACGCCTGTCCCATTCCTGTGATCTCGGCAATAGGACACGAGATTGATTTTTCAATCGCCGACTTCGTGGCCGATCGCCGCGCTCCCACCCCGTCCGCAGCAGCCGAGTTGGCTGTACCCGATCGGGTCGAAGCACTCGGCGCGGTTTCATCGATTCTCCTTCGAATGCAACGACAGATACGATCCCTTTGGAAAGAGCGCTTTGACGGATTCCGCCTGCGAGTCGATGCCTGTTTGATGCGCGGCCCACAGAGGCGATTTGAAACCTACGAACAACGACTCGATCTCGGATTGAGCACTGTGCTTCGCTGTATTTTGATCAGATGGAAAGCGCGCCAAGAATCGTCTCGACATTGGTCGGAGATCCTTCGCCTATCCGATCCCAAATTGCCTCTCCAGCGTGGGTACTCCCTGACGTTCCGGCGGGGTGAAGCGCGTCCATTACGAAGCTTGGCGGGGCTACAGGTTGGGGAATCAATCGAAACGCGACTCGCCGACGGTCGTCTGATGTCTCACATTGAGGAGGTCTCCCCGAATGAACCTTGAGCAGGAACTAAAGCAGTTGGAGGACATTGCCAAGAAGCTGGAGTCCGACGAGTTACCGCTGGATGAAGCCATCACGTTGTTCGAGGGTGGTATCGCTCTTGCTACCTCGATCCGTGCTGCACTAAGCGAAGCCAAGATCCGGATTGAAACTGTCGTTGAGGAATCACGGGATTCGTTCACGCTCGAGCCTTTTGACCTGGATTAGAACACGCTCATAGCAATCTCCATCCTTGACGCTTCCGCGGTCAGGTAGCTCAATGAACAACTTATGAACCTTCTTGGGTTTCGCAAATGCGAACCTTTGACCTGAATTCGTACTGACCCATAGCGATCCCATCCTTGACGCTTCCGCGGCGTGGGTTGTCTTTTGACGAGAAGACAACCCTTGTCCATAATCGGACCCATGAGTGATCAGAGAGAACCGGTCGATGTTCTAATTGTCGGCGCCGGTCCGGCGGGACTAACGGCAGCCGTTTACTCCGGAAGAGCTCTGCTATCAACTATTGTGCTTGAGAAGGGCTTGCCCGGCGGCCAGCTCAATGAGACCGATCTCATCGAGAACTGGCCTGGTTTTGCGGAGGCCGTCGCTGCACCTGAATTGATGAAGCAAATGCGCGCCCAAGCTGAGCGGTTTGGTGCTTCCATTGTCTTGGACGACGTTCTTCGCATTGAGCCCGGCCCATCGACTCACCAAGTCGTTACATCTCAAGGGAGTTACAGAGCGCGAACCATCATTTTGTCGCCCGGTTCAAGACCCAAAGAACTCTCCGCCGAAAACGCCACTCGCCTGAAGGGAAAGGGTGTATCCTATTGTGCAACCTGTGATGGATTCTTTTTTCAAGGCAAACACATCATCCAGATCGGCGCCGGCGATTCCGGTTTGACGGAGTCA
>DAOVHV010000047.1 GCA_030671645.1 bacterium
GGTCACCCACAGGAAATGCCACTCGTCACGAGCCAGGCTCTCTCGATCGGCAACGGCAAGGCGGAGCGTGCCCAGAGGGCGTTCAACGTCCCGGCCCGCCAGAATAAGGATCAAGTCGCCCGCTTCGGCCTCAAACGCTGACACGATCTCGGCCAGCTTGCCTTCGTCAAAAAACTTGGCAATCGGCGAAGAGATGGATTTCTCCACCTTGAGCCAAGCCATGCCTTTCGCACCGGCTTGAACAGCAACGTCTTGCAGTTGATCCAGGGTCGAACGTGAGTACCCTGCGCAGCCCTTGGCCAGTAGTCCGGCTACTTTACCCCCAGCGGACACGGCTTCGGCGAACACGCGGAAGTCGCAACTCTCCACAAGGGACGAAATGTCCTGGATCTCCATACCGAAGCGGAGATCGGGCTTATCGGAGCCGTAACGCTGCATGGCCTCGGCATACGTCAATCGCGGGAACGGAATGGACAACTCGATGTCGAGCGTTTCCCGAAACACCTTGATCAGGACGCCTTCCAATGCGCCCAGAATCTCGTCCTTTCCATTCGGGAACGAGATTTCCAGGTCGAGTTGAGTGAATTCCGGCTGCCTGTCCGCACGCAGGTCTTCGTCGCGGAAGCACTTGACCATCTGGAAATAGCGGTCGATGCCTCCCACCATGAACAACTGCTTGAACAATTGCGGGGACTGGGGAAGTGCGTAGAACGATTCCGGGTGCATTCGACTGGGAACCAAGAAGTCGCGGGCTCCCTCGGGCGTCGATTTGGTCAAGAACGGCGTTTCGATCTCCCAGAACCCATCGTCCGAGAAGTAGTCTCGCATGCTCTTGAAGACGCGATGGCGGAGTTCGAGGCTGTGTTGGAGACTCTTGCGGCGTAGGTCGATGTAGCGATAGCGCAAGCGTGTCTCTTCGGTCGTATCCGAGCCGTCGCCCTCCACCAGGAAAGGGGGGGTCTTGGATCGATTGAGGATCTCCAATGCCTCGACGCGGATCTCGATATCGCCGGTATCCATGTCCGGGTTGACATTCTCCGTGCTACGTGCGGATACAGTACCGGTGACCTGTACGACATCTTCGCGATTGAGGGTGTGGGCCTGTTCCAGGCCCGCCGAATCACCGTCGAACAACAATTGGACAAGTCCGGATCGATCACGCAGATCGACAAACGTGATGGCGCCGAAATCACGGCGTCGATTGACCCATCCAGCAAGGGTCACGGTTTGTCCGAGATCTGCCGACGACAGATGTGCGCAATAGTTCGTTCGCATGGTGACTCTCCTTCATGAAACTTCGATGTGGGCAGATTATAGGTGGTTGCGTCAATGGCGCAATCAAAATCGACGAAGACGTGTTGTCAGTCTTCTTTGCGCCGAGCTGCCCGCGCGAACCCGATGAATAGAGCAATGGTCAGGAATACAGCTGCGGACAGACCGATGCCGGTTCCGAATGACAGCCGGATCCGTACGTACAAAGAAGCGCTCAACACAAAGGCGACTGCCAGCGATGGAACGAGGGCGACTGCCAGCATCTGAAGGGTGAATTGCTGTTTCGCACGATCCTCGACGGGTGATCGATCAAAATGTCCGAATCGAAGCCCGGCGTTCCATGCATAGATGAACAATGTGATGGCTACGACCGCGAACAGCGGGTGAATCCCCAAGAACAAGGCAAAAGCGGCCATCACGCTCACGGCGATCAACAGCAGGTCGGACCACTTGGATTGCGGAGCGGTGCGTAGGAGAGCGAATCCGGCGCCTGAGACGACGGCGACTGCCAGGGCATACCCATAGGATCCCAGCAACAGCGCAGGCAGAATCAATAGCGATGCAGCGACTGCCAATAGAATCGCTGTGACCCGCTTCATGAGTGCCTCCTGAAGAACGAAACTCCAAGATCTCGCGCGATGGCTTGAGCGAGCGGCTCGGCGATGTCCCAATTGACGATTCGCGTTCCCGTCCTCACCAAACTGTCCAAGAACAGAGACCGACGAAGGTTTGACATTCTTGTGGCTATTTGGGCCGATGAACCCGATCTGATCTGCTTTGCCTCCCACGTAGAGGCATGCGGACAGACCAAGATGATCGAATAGCCTCGGTCGATCATAAGGGCGATCACTTCAACATCGTCATCGTCGATGAGCGGGCTGACGAATACCAATTGCGATTGAGCAGGGAAAAGGCGTGTCGGAATCTTGCGCAGATCCTCGAACACCTCTTTCTCGGCGGCGTAAGCGGTCGCAAGGGAGTCGAAGATTTTTCTCTCTTGAGTCTTCCCGACGCCCGGGAAGACCCAATGCACGATGTCTCCGTAAACGAGCAGCCCGACAATGTTGCCGACGCGGAGGAAATGACTGGCCAGGCTGGCGGCGGCCCGGAGCGAGTAATCGAACGTGGTATCCTCGCCCAGACGGCAATGCGCTTGAAGCCGTGCGTCGACGATGATGCTGACGTCGGCCAACCGTTCCAGTTCGTACTCATTGACGATCAAGTTGTCTTGGCGGGCATAGGCACGCCAGTTGATGCGCCGGACATCGTCCCCCGGCACATAGGATCGGCAGCCGAAGAAGTCGAGCCCTTGTCCACCCAGATTGGCCTTGACGGGACCGGCAAAAGCGCGCGTGCGACGCGGGTGAATGCTGATGGCACCAAGTGGTTCGGTCTTTGGGCGCACGATGATGACGGACTCATGAGAAATCGATTCCATGCGGCTGGCCAATCCCCATCGTGACCATGCCGTGACAACGACTTGCGAAAACTTGTGCTTCCCGCGTGGAAGGAGTACTCGATACGATAACCGGACGGATTGTCCCCTCAGCAATGAGCCCAAGAACTGATTCTCTCCTTCGATTAACTGCGCTCCGGCGGGAAGTTGGTCGATTACGGAAATGAAGTGCCGACCGACGTCTCCGAATTCGGATGCAATATCGACCGTAATCTCGACTTCATCGCCTTCGATCATGCGATGCCGACTGACCGAATGCTGGATGTGCAACTTCGGAAGTCTCAACTGTAAGGTCGAGATGACGCAAAGGCAGGAGTAGAGGATCGGCGGAACGGCAAGCGCCAGCATGCCGCCGTGCTTAAGCAGCATCCCGACAACCAACATCGAAAGGCCGATCCCCATCGGTAGAAAGAATCGTCGCGGCATTGTTACGAAACTTTCGGAACAGGGGTCAACGAAACGATGCTTTGCACGATATCCGATTCCGTCACGCGCTTCGACCACAGTTCAGGACTGAGAATCAACCGATGGGCCAGCGCCTGCACCGCGAAGTTCTTCACGTCGTCCGGAATGACGAAATCCCGCCCGTCGATGGCCGCGTTGGCGCGGGCCAACTTGATCAAGGCCAGCGAGCCGCGCGGGCTTGCTCCGACGTGAATGTTCTGGTGCTTCCTTGTGCCTGCTACGATGGACACGATGTACTTCTCCAGGTCCGGATGCACCATCACTGTCTCGGTGGCTGCGCGCATGGCGAGCAGCTCTTCAGCCGAAGACATGGTGTCCAACGTGATTTCGTCCTGCTTGCGGTCCAACCGGCGCTGAAGGATCTCGATTTCGTCAGTCTCAGTGGGATAGCCCACCGACAGTCGGATCATGAATCTGTCCAACTGAGCTTCGGGAAGCGGGAACGTTCCCTCGTACTCGATGGGATTCTGCGTGGCGATGACCACGAACGGCTGCGGTAACGTCTGGGTGTCTCCGGAAATCGTGACCTGCCCCTCTTGCATGGCTTCGAGCAACGCCGATTGCGTCTTGGGAGTGGCGCGGTTGATCTCATCCGCCAGGATAATGTTGGCGAAAATGGGTCCGGGAGACAGCACGAACTCGCCGGTCTCACGATTGAAGATGTGCGAGCCGGTGATGTCGGTGGGAAGAAGATCCGGCGTAAATTGAATCCGCTTGAAGCGGATGCCGAGTACCTGCGCGAAGCAGCGCGCGATCAACGTCTTGGCCAATCCGGGGTAGTCCTCGAACAGGATATGGCCGCCGGCAAGAATCCCGACCATCACCCGCCTTAGGACATCCTCTTTGCCGACGATGACCTTGGAGATCTCGCCAATGAGTTGATGGCTTTTCGTACTGACCTGTTTCAGTTCCATTTACACCTCCTGATACGTTCGCTCGATATGGGCCAACGCATGGTCCGCTCTATCGTGGAAGCTTTCTTGCTTTTGTCCTCCGGCTCTGTGTTTGTCCAATGAAAGGAAAGCGCGTACGGACGGGTCGTCCGTCCACTCCGTTGTGTCGAGAGAATCCTTTGCTTCTTCGACTGAGATGCCGCGGCGATAGGCCAACGAGCGTGCTGCCAAGTCGCGCAATTCCAAAATCACCTGCTCGCGTTGGAATTTGTTGTGCGCCGATCGCTCGAGAACATGGGTCAGTCGCATGGCCGGACCCTGCGAAGGGAACTTCAATGAGCGGGGAACAATTTCTTTGCGCGCACGCTTGGGAAGCCGGCTTACGTAGTAGACGACGACGATCACAAAGACGATCAACAAGGTGACTATCCATTGAAGGTCCTGGTGCATGTATCCCAGCATGTATCGTGCCGCATTGATGCCTTCGACGATCGGATCCAGAATGAAGCCGCGAATGGCGTCATTGAAGATCAACAATAGGCTGAAGGTTATTACGCAGCAGACGGCCAGGATGGCCAGCATGATCCGCGTTCTATTGCTCATCGGTCGTATGGTCCTCCTGAATGGCGTCCAAGCACGCCAAGGCACGGGCGGCGAAGCTGTCGTCGACTCGGCCTGCATAGCGTACGATTTCGAAAATTCCGGTCAGTTGTGCAATGGAATCGCCTGACAAACCGATTTGACGCAAGCGAAGCTCAAATTCCCGCGGCGTGAGATAGGTGGCGTCGATCTTCCCTTTGGTGCTGAGGATACGGATCATCTCTTGATAACAGAACATAACTACAGTATAGGGGTCCTCTCCGGCCCTTAGGCGGTGAACGGCATCTGTGATGCTTTCCAAGATCTCGTTGTATCCGTCGTCGATCGCTTGAGGCCGGGCCTTGAGCCACTTCCGCAGGAAAACGCCGCCGACGATCACAGCGATGCTCGACAAGACGATGGCCAGAATGATGTACTGGGCGTTGGAAGCTTCGACCTCCCTCTCCACCGGCTGGAGGTTCAGCTCCTCTTCCACCGGTCTTCCCCAAAGGCCTTCCAATTCCGGGGTGGCCTCCTCTTCGGATATTTGACGATCGCCGCATCCCAAGAAGTCGATCGCAATCAGTACGGATACAAGAATCAGAATGAATACGATATACATCCTTCTTGCTTCACGACTGCTGATGATCTGAAGCACGAGTAGAACTGCACCGATGATGAGCAGGATTCGCATGATCAGCATCACCAGCATCCAGGTAGTGGTTTCCGGCTCCTGCCCCGAGGCGAAAGCCATCGTGGTGACTTCAAGATCGCGTCTCGGAAGGAATTCGATGTCATGGATGTTGCCGATGAGTGGAAGGATCAGCGCGATGAGGATCGTTGTGAATGCAACGAGCGCAAGCTGAATGGCACGTGTTCGAGACTTGGACATATTGGTTCGACCCTACGCTAACCAACGAAAATGGAATTTTCGTGAAGGGAGTAGGCTTTCGGTTCTTATCCGGCCAGTCCCTTGAAGAAGCGTCGCTCGAAATTCCTTTCCCAGTTGGTGAAATCGCCCTCCTCGGAATCGTTCTGAATGTGGGTACGCACCATATTCAGTTTGGCCGACAGATTGTCGAAGTGATACACGGCGATTGCTTCCGCTGTTTTTGGCACCATGGCTGCGGCGTATTGTAGCTCGCCGTGATGGGAGATCAAGATGTGCTCCATCAATTTGGGCAAGCGGTCGTCCGACCAGGTTAGGGATTGAGCTTCGTCCCGAATCATGTCTCGGCCCAACAGCAAATGACCGATGATCTGTCCCTCGAACCCGTACGAAGGTGCGATCGGATTCTCCAATTCAATGATTTTGCCGATGTCATGAAGGATCGCTCCGGCTGTTGCCAGCCCGTGATGGAGCCCCAGCCCGGGATTGCGGGTAGCAAACTCGGACACGCCCTGCGCAACTTCGAGGGTGTGCTCGAGCAGTCCTCCCAGATAAGCATGATGCTTAGAAATGGCGGCCGGATGTTCGGAGAAGCGTTCTTTGTTCTTCTCCAGCAAATTGAGTGTCAGTTGGCGCAGATCCTCAGGCTCGATCGTGCCTGTAAGCTCGAGTAATTCGATCCACATCTCATCGATATCCCGATCTGACGTCGACACCAACAACGAGGGATCGAAACCCGATAATTGGCCTGACTCCTGCTCATGGATGGAAAGCCGACGAATCGACTCCACAATGATCTGCAGGTTGTTACGGTAAGTCTCCACTCGGCCTTGGACGTACACGAATTCACCCTCACTGAATTGAGAGGCGTAGCGATGCGCCGCTTCTGCCCAAGCACGGGCCGCAATGATACCTGTCCGGTCGGCCAACGTGATCTCCAAATACAGATCGCCCGTCCGCGTCGAGCGTTGTGTCTTGCGCTTTACCAAGAAACACTGATTGACCCCTTGGCCGTCTCGCATGCCGGAGACAGGAACGTGGAGTAGGGGATAGGGGAGTTGTTCGCCGCGCATTCGTTCGGAGAATCGTTCTGGAGGCATGCCATCCTTTCCGGAAGGAGAATACTTCCAGTGTAGTGGCGGAGGCTGTGAAGTCAACTCATTGTTCATGAAGGAATTTCGAACTAAGCTGAGGCGAACGGAAAGGAGTTCCTATGACGGCGAACGACTTGCTGGATTCTCTGCGACAAGCAATGATTGCGGAACGGGACGGCTACCAGTTCTATTCGATGGCCGCGAAGCAAGCTGGAGACCCCGGCGCCGTGGAGATGTTCGAGCACTTGGCCGAAGAAGAGATGCGGCATTTCAACGTGCTTCAGAAACAATACCAATCGTTGCTCGATACCGGGGCGTGGGTCCCCGAGATCGCTTGGGACGAGCCGTGGCATCCCGAGGGCGCAGGATCGCTCTTCACGGACGATTTTGTGCGACGCATTCGTGGACGCCACCTCGAAATGGCTGCGCTTTCCCTTGGCATTCTGCTGGAGAAGCAGGCATTCGAATTCTACAGCAGGCAAGCCGAGTCTGCGGAAGATGGGAGTGTCCGAGAGTTCTTTCGCGAGCTGGCGAATTGGGAAGACGGGCATTATCGAATGCTTCTGCGA
>DAOVHV010000136.1 GCA_030671645.1 bacterium
AGCCGTCTCCAACGGGCGCAACATCGGCTTGTCAATTCCCACATACACGGGAGTGTTCTTCCTGCACCGCTCTACGGTATAGAGCGCGTTTTGCACTCCGTACTCCAACGGCACGTTGCCGGCGACAACGGTAATCGCCTCCACCTGCACATCGGGATGTCCAAGCGCCATCACCAACGCGACGGCATCGTCTGAAGCAGTATCGGTATCAATGAGAAAGTGACGCACGAGAACCTCCTTGACTCACATTCTTCCCAAATCAGCGCTCCGCGCCAAGGGCGGCTACTCCCACTCGATAGTCGCCGGCGGTTTGCTGGTGATGTCGTAGACAACACGGCCGACTTCGGGGATTTCGCGTGTGATCCGTTGCGCGGCGCGGTCAAGCACTTCGTAGGGCAGTCGTGCCCAGTCGGCGGTCATAGCGTCAACGCTGGTGACAGCACGAAGGGCGATGACATGGCCGTAGCGGCGCTCGTCACCGGCCACACCGACCGATCGAATCGGCGTCAGCACGGCCAAGGCTTGCCACGCCGCGTGATAGGCGCCGAATTCCTTGAGCGTCGAGATGAAGACGTCGTCGGCGCGGCGAACGAGTTCGACGTTTTCCCGCGTCACTTCGCCGAGGATGCGCACAGCCAGCCCGGGACCGGGGAATGGGTGCCGCAAGCGGATCTCGTCCGGCAGCCCAAGCAAACGAGCGACATCTCTCACTTCGTCCTTGAACAGGGTTCGGAACGGTTCGAGCAACTCGAATCCCAGTTCCTCGGGAAGCCCACCCACGTTGTGATGGGACTTGATGTTGGCAGCGCCTTCGCCTCCGGCGGATTCGATCACATCGGGATACAGGGTGCCTTGCGCCAAGAACCGGAACGGACCGGTTTGCTCGGCTTGTTCCCTGAATACGTTGATGAACTCTCTCCCGATAATCTTCCGCTTCTCTTCCGGATCGATAACCCCGGCAAGGGAATCGAAGAAACGATCGGACGCGTCCACGGTCGTGAAGTTGACGCCCAACGGCTGGAGCGCGGCTTCCACTTCCTCCCGCTCGCCGGCTCGCAGCAACCCATGATCGACGAACACCGCACTATGCTTGACCTCTGCCCGAGCCAATAACAGCGCCAGAGCAGACGAATCCACCCCGCCTGAAAGGCCCAGCAGGACACCATCGTTGCCAACTTGCTCTCGAACGTTTTGCATCAGCCGTTCAACGTTGTGCTCTGTCGTCCAATCGCGCGGTACGCCGGCCATATTGAGGAAATTGCTCAGCATGCACTCGCCGTCAGGCGTGTGCACGACTTCTGGGTGGAATTGCACCCCAAGATGATGGCCGTCAAGTGAAGCGATCGCAGCATGAGCATTCTGCTTCGTTGCCGCAATGGATTTCCATCCATCGGGAAGCGTGTGCACTGTACTAGCGTGGCTCATCCAGACAGGCAATGGACCACTCAAGCCGGCAAAGAAGACTCCTTGGTGTTGCACAAGCTCGTCGGCACCATAGGAACGAGCGCCCACATCGCGAACTTCACCCCCGAACTGCTGCACCAGCAGTTGCATGCCGTAGCAGATGCCGAGAAGGGGAATCCCGAGGTCATAGACCGCATCGTCCGGTTTCGGGGCATTCGCCTCGAAGACGGATTTGGGACTGCCAGAGAAGATGATGGCTGCGGGCGCTGCTTCCCGTATTCGCTCGATCGAAGCCGTGCTCGGCAGAATGACGGAGTAGGCGTTCAACTCACGGATGCGACGTGCAATGAGCCTGGAGTACTGGGATCCAAAATCCAGTACGACAACGCTCATGCGCAATCCTTAGGGAACACGATCGACGTATCTTCTGCGAAGACGATAGTTCCATCTTCGGGGTTCATCGATTCAATAGGAGCCAATGTCGCGATCGGAACGTCAAAACACTTCAATGCGTCTCGTCCATTGGCAAACACCTTCTCAATCACGAATCCAAATCCGACAAGTTTTGCGCCCGCTTCGATCACCATGTCCGCTAATGCGGCACTGGTATGCCCCTGGTACAAGAAATCGTCCACCACGATGATACGATCCTGGGTGCATAGATAATCCGCAGAAATCGCAAGCTCGGTCTTCGTTCCCTTGGTCGGGGAGATCACGGTTCGGACGATGGGACGAATCATGGTCGAAGCCTTGCCCTTCTTGGCGTACAAAGCGCAGATTCCCAATCGCCTGGCCAGCTCGTAAGCAACGATATTGCCGGCGGCCTCGGCTGTCAGCACGCAGGTCGCCGACGATTGAGAGAATCGGGCGGCCAATTGCTCTCCGACGAGCGAGATGAACGCCGGATCGATGCGATGATTCAGGATGCCGTCAACCCGGAGGAATTCAGGCCCCAACACCTCGGCTTCACGGCTGATCCATTCTCGAAGTCTCTCCACACCATCCACCTTTGTGTCGGCAATCGTTGCGCTATCGATAGTTCTCCGTACTCCCCTTGTAGGCCACGCCTCCCTGTTCTTCGGTGCGGTCGGTGGCCGGTGGCGGCACCGGCGAAAGCGCAGCGATTTCGGCATACAATTCCGGCGTCATCGGGTAGTCGGCGGCTGCCAGCGAGGCTTCCAACTGCTCGACATTGCGCGCTCCGACGATGGGCGTCGTGATGGCCGGATGAGCAGCCACCCATGCCACTGCCAACGTGGCCGGTGAGACGCCACGGTCGCGAGCAAACGCGTCAAACCGCTCGGCAGTTTCGTAGTACTGGGCATTCCGGTAGCGGGTAGTGTACATGGTGTTGTCCACTAATCGCCCCTGGTCGGGCTTCTTGGAGGTTCCATACTTGCCGGTCAGCAGTCCGCCGCCAAGCGGGCTGTAGGAAATCACGCCCAGTCCCTCGGATGCCGCCAACGGCAAGATCTCCACTTCGGCTTGACGCTTAACGAGATTGTACATCGGCTGGATACAAGCAAACGCGGACAGTCGTTTGCACGCCGAGATTCCCAATGACAGGGCAATTTGCCAGGCAGCCCAGTTGCTAACGCCGGTGTGAAGCACCTTGCCGTCGCGAACGAGGCTATCCAGGGCCCGTAACGTCTCTTCCATCGGAGTGTCGGGATCGAACGTATGGACGAACAGCACGTCCAGTCGGTCGGTATCCAGCCGTTTCAGGCTGGCCTCCACCGACGACCGGATGTGTCGCTTCGACAATCCTCTGTCGTTGATTCCTTCTCCCATGGGAAAGCCGACCTTGGACGTGATGACCAACTGATCGCGCTCATCCTTCATGAGCTTGCCGAGAATCTCTTCTGCAACACCGGCCGAATAGACGTTGGCACAATCAAAGAAATTGATGCCGGCTTCCCGGCAGCAACGGTACATGGCTGCCGCTGTTGGCTCATCGGCAGCTCCACCGAAAGACATCGTTCCGAAGCAGAGGCTCGATACACGAATCCCCGTTCGTCCCAACAATCGAGTCTTCATGATCCCTCCGATTCGAACGACCTATTCAGTTTTCTTGTAGACAACTTCGCCATCGATCAGCACGCGCTCGACGCGGCCATGGGCAATATCAAACGGATGCGCCGACAAGATGACAAGATCGGCGTCCTTGCCGACGGCGATGCTTCCCACCCGATCGTCCACTTTCAGGATTTCGGCCGGCGTCAGCGTGATGGCGCGCAAGGCGTCTTCGTCGGACATGCCCTCGTTGATGGCAACAGCGGCATCCAATCGGATATGACGCACGGCCGACATCTGGTCGGTCTGGATGGCCACTTTCACTCCGGCCTTGGAAAGAACAGCCGCGTTCTTGGGGTTCAGTTCACGCAGTTCGTACTTGGAGCGAGAGATGAGGATCGGCCCGGGAACGCACGGCACGCCCTTTTCGGCCAAGATGTCGGCGATCTTGTAGCCTTCGGTGGCGTGAATCAGGATCAGATCGAGATCGAATTCC
>DAOVHV010000112.1 GCA_030671645.1 bacterium
ACCCTCAAGACGACAACGCGCAGTAGTTGGATGGCGAATGCCCTCGGAGCAGTCGTTAGGACATCCACCCGATATCGCTGGGTTGTGCTGGCTGGAGCACTTGCCCTGTCCGGTGTGTTTGCTGCTGGGATCCCTTTGCTCCAAATCGAGACTTCCCAACGCGCGTTCTTGGGCGACGATCATCCAGCCGTCATGTCCATGGATCGGTTGGATGAGCTGTTCTCGGGATCGAATCAAGTGATGATCGAGGTTGATTCCGGACGGCGAGACGGGCTCAAGGATCCGGGATTGTTGAACGAAATCGTAGCACTCGAAAGATTTCTGGAAGAACAAGGCGTTCACAAGACCTTGTCGATTACCAACGTCGTGCGTGAGATGAACCAGCGGTTTCATGCCGACGACCCTGCGTTCTATGCCATTCCCGAAGACCAACCGACAATTTCCCAATTGCTTCTGTTGTTCTCATTCCAGGGAGGTAGCTTTGGTGCGCTAGCGCTATCCGATTTTTCAGCCGGTGAAGTGATGGGATTCCACGCTCTGAAGACGGGAGAAGAGCAGCTTAATTTGGTTAAGAATGTATCCGAGTATTTGGAGACCCACTTTCAAGGAACCGCGACCGCTCAAATGGCTGGTCCCACACGTATCCAAGCCAACATGTTCACCTCGATCGCTCGTAGCCAGCTGACGAGCCTGTTGACCTCAATTGCCGCTGCCGCCGTCATTGTCATCCTGCTGATGCGCTCGTTCAGCGCAGGTATCGTGAGCATGATTCCACTGTTGTTCACCGTGCTGTTCAATTTCGGGGTGATGGCGTTTGCCGGAAAAAGCTTGGACATTGCCACATTAATGATCTCGTCCATCACCGTTGGAATCGGCATTGATTACGGTATTCACTTCATCGAACGTTATCGCGAAGAGCGATCCGAAACAGAGTCCCGGTCTCAGGCCCTGATCCGTTCGGCCGAAACGACGGGAACCGGCATCGTCTACAACGCTCTGGCCTTGGCATTGGGGTTTGGAGTCATGATGTTGTCGGCGTTTCTTGGCCTACAGAACTTCGGGCTATTGATTGCCATGACGATGGTGGTCAGTGCAGCCAGCGCCTTTGCCGTTATTCCGGCGTTGATGGCAAGAAAACGCGAACACACGTAGGAGGAAATCAAGACAAAACAGCGTCTTTGTGGTGCTTCGGCTGATGTTTCTAAAGGCAGAGACCTCACACCTCCTCTGAAAAAGACATGCGTTCTTGGCTAATCCCATGTCATGGGTTCTTGCGAGGATTGCTTCAAATCGCCGTTGGGACTACAATATCGCCGGGGTGTTAGCATGCCAGAAACCGTTCGCAAAGAAATGATCGACCACATGGATCGAAGCATCGGGGTGTTGAAATCAAACCTGGTCAAGATCCAGACCGGCCGAGCCAATCCCGCCATGATTGAGGACATACACGTCGACTACTACGGTGCCATGACGCCCCTCAAGCAAATGGCAACCATTGCTGCTCCCGATCCGAACCTTCTTGTTGTGCAGCCCTACGATAAAACGCAGATGGCTGAGGTGGAGAAGGCGATCTTGGCCGCCGACTTAGGGCTCAATCCCGAGAACGACGGCCATGTTATCCGAGTGAAGGTACCGAAGCTCTCCGAGGAGCGGCGTAAAGAGCTCACCAAAGTGATCAAGATGCGGGGAGAAGAGACGAAAGTTGCACTGCGCAACGTTCGTCGCGAAGCCAATGATAAATTGGATCAGCTGAAGAAGGACGGGGACATCTCCGAAGACGATCACCACAAGCATCGCGAAAAGAACGACGATGCCATCCATGAGTACACCAAGCAAGTGGATGGTCTGATCGAAGAGAAAGGCAAGCAGATCCAGACGATCTAACAACCTCACCGTGACCGATTCGTTATGAAAACTGATGCCCGCGCTCAAGAACGAGATCCCTTTCGTTGGAAGTCCACGATCTTATTGACAGTGGCGACAGTCATCGTATTGGCTGTCTTCCGCCAATACCACGTGGCCGGAGGCATTGTCCTAGGGCTACTGTTGTACGCAGGCAACCTGTTCTTGATGATGGAAATCGGGCGTTCCCTGCTGCGCCGGGGTGAAACCAGTCGGGCCAAACCGTTGGCCGCCCTTTCCAGTACCGGAAGACTGCTCTTTCTGGTGGTTGCGCTATCTCTGATTGCCGTCTTCTTGGGGCGGGAGGTTGTGCTGGGCGCGTGTGGCGGAATTCTCATAGCTCAAGTAAACTTGCACTTTCCCAGACTAGGGCAAAGACGGGAGGAGCGATGATCAAGGGCATCTTCGAGCAACTCGGGAGTAGCCTTGCGCATCTCGGCGAGAAACAGATCGTCACGCTCCACTTGGGAAGCTTTCAACTCCAGTTCGACAAAGCTGCCATGATCATGTCCTGGATTGTCATTGGCCTGCTCGTATTGCTAGCCCTGTTCTTGCGGCGCTCCCTGCTGCAAGATGTCGAAGACAAACCCAATCGCGTGCAAGCGGCGCTCGATGCTCTGATCGATCTCTTGCAAGGGCAACTGATGTCGAGTTTCTCGTCCGAGCGACTGGGCCGAGAGATGTTCCCGTTCATTTCCACGCTTTTTCTGTTCGTCCTGTTTTCAAACTGGCTGGGGGTAGTTCCAGGATTGAGTTCACCAACACAGAATCTGAACATCACGATGGGATTGGCGCTGATGGTGTTCGTCGTTTCTCAAATCCTGGCTATGAGGGCCAAAGGTATGAAGAAGTACTGGAAAGGCTACCTCGAACCGGTCCCCTTTCTTCTTCCTCTCAACATCATTGGGGAGCTTTCCAAGCCCTTGTCTCACGCGTTCCGCTTGTTCGGGAATATACTTGCCGGAACGATTCTGGTTGCGGTCGTAATGACGAAGTTTGCCCCAATCGTTGTTCCATCAGTATTGAACCTGATCTTCGGTCTGTTTTTTGGATCGATTCAGGCGTTTGTCTTTGCGATTCTGGCGGTTGCCTACATCAATGTCGCAGTAGAAAGTTAAGGAGGAAACATGCTTCAGGAAGCACAAGCGGTTGTGGTCGGAATCTCCGGCGCCGACATCGCCTTGGCGGCGAAGTACATTGCTGCAGGTCTCTGCATGGGCATCGGGTCCATCGGCCCTGCTCTTGCTGAGGGAAATATCGGCGCGCATGCGTTGGACGGCATGGCTCGACAACCGGAGATGCAGGGTGCGTTGATGCGAACGATGGTTTTGGGGCAGGCAATTTCCGAATCGACTGGAATCTACTCGCTGTTGATCGCCATCGTGTTGCTGTTCGTCATCTAAGGAGCCGGTATGAGCGTCGAATGGGAGAAGATCGTTAGGAGCATCAACTGGACGCTGGTGTTCAGTCTGGTCAATTTTGGCATTCTCCTGTACTTGCTGAGGCGGTTGTTGTTCAAGCCGGCGCTGGAGTTTCTGGATCGCCGGAGAGAGCAAATCGCAGCCCGAATCGAGGCGGCGCGGCAATCCGAATCACAAGCCCAGCAGCTTGTCCTGGAACGAGAGTCCCAATTGCAGCAGGCACGCGTGCGAGTCGAAGGCATTCTCGAAGGGGCGCGAAGCGAAGCCGAAGCTCTAATCGCCCAGGCCAAGAAAGCTGCCAAGACCGATGCCGCCAAGATCTTGTCCGACGGCAAGCACCGACTGGGACAGGAACGCGACCGCATGATTCACGATCTGCGGGAAGCCTACGCCGAAATCGCCATCTTGGGAGCCGAACGCGTGCTCGACCGTGAGATTCGTATTGACGATCATCGCCGCCTTCTCGATCAACTGCTGGAGGAAATCAACGAAGAGACCTTGAGGATCGAATCGTGAGATCGCAGGAGATCGCACGCCGATACGCGGCCGCATTGTATCAAGTCTCAGTGGAAGACGTTGCTGTCAAGGCGATCGAAGACGAGCTGGCGGCGGTCGCTCAGAGCACTTCTGACGAACCTGAAGTGCGGCGTTTCCTCGCGCATCCGCTGGTGCCGAGGAAGACAAAGTCTCAATTCCTGGTTGCCGCGTTTCCGGAAACGTCGGATCGAATGAAATACTTCTTGGAGCTGTTGATTCGCAATCGGCGCGAGACGTACTTGGACTTGATCTATGACGAGTTCGTGGAAATCCGAACGGCGGACGAAGGCATGATTCAAGTGATTGTCACCACGGCGCAGATGTTGTCAAGCGAGGACAGAGGTCGTTTGAGAGAGCGGTTGGAAAAGACGCTGAAATGCCCCGTGCAATTGGAAGAACGCATTGATGTAAGCATGCTCGGAGGCGCTCGGATCGAAGCGGCCGGACACGTGATGGACGGTACGATCCGTGCCCGGTTGAGAGAACTGCGAAAGCAACTGGAAGAATAGGGGGACAAGGTGACTGGAACTCGAAAAGATGAGATCACGGCCATCCTCAAAGAACAGATTAAGGGCCTGAAATACGACCTCGAAATGCAGGAAATCGGGGTCGTGGCCGAGGTCGGGGACGGAATCGCCCGTGTGTACGGTTTGGAAGGGGCGATGGCTTCGGA
>DAOVHV010000012.1 GCA_030671645.1 bacterium
CAACGGATGATGCGATGTCTGGCGATGCCGGAAGATCCAGGCATAGGGAGACCAGACCCAGCGCAGCGCTCCCCAACGATAGAAGGCGGCGCTTTTGGACAAATCGAGATCCGGACTCATCCAAAACATGGAAAATAAGTATGATCCAAGGAATAGAAGCGCCTGCGGAATCATGATCCATTCTCTCAGCACAAACAGAACCGAAAGCCCTATCCACAAAACCAGGACTATGGATTCGATTTTGAGATGCGATTTTCCTGATGGCATGGAGATCTTCGTTACAGTAGCTGATTGTGATCCGTTCTACAATTACCTTGACGGCCCAAGGGAGTGGGGTTACAATCAGTTAGCAAACTGCAAGTTCAAGTGCTAATGAACATGACAAGAGGAGGTCCACCATGACGATCAAACCGTTGGGAAAGCGCATTCTCGCCAAGAAGATCGAGCCTGAAAACCGGACATCGACTGGAGGCATCGTTCTTCCCGACAACGTCAAAAGCGAGAAGGGCGTTCGAGCCAAAGTGCTCGCCATCGGAACGGATGAGAAAATCGAGGTCAAGGTTGGCGACGAGGTCATCGTTGGAACTTTCGCCGGCACTGAGATCGAACAGGACAAGGACAAGCTGATTCTGGTCAAGGAATCCGACGTTCTGGCTATCGTAGAGAATTAAGGGGGATTGCAAAATGGCAAAAGAAGTCATTTTTGGCGAAGAAGCCCGCCGTAAGATGAAGGTAGGCATCGACAAACTGGCCGACGCCGTACGAATCACGCTTGGGCCACGGGGTCGAAACGTCATCATCGACAAGAAGTTCGGCAGTCCCGACATCACCAATGACGGTGTCACGATTGCCCAAGAGCAGGAATACAAAGACGTATTCGAAAACATGGGTGCGCAGCTGGTCAAGGAAGTTGCCTCCAAGACGAACGACATTGCCGGAGACGGCACCACTACGGCCACCATTCTCGCTCATTCCATGATCGAAGAGGGATTCAAGAACCTGGCCGCCGGCGCCAATCCGATGGAACTCAAGCGCGGACTTGAGAAGGGCGCCAACGCCGTGGTCGACGAACTCAAGAAGATGAGCCGTGCACTGAAGACCAAGGATGAGACGGCTCAGGTCGCCACCATTTCCGCCAACGACGAGTCCATCGGCTCAATCATCGCCGACGCCATGGAAGCTGTTGGAGACGACGGCGTCATCACGGTCGAAGACTCCGATACCATCGACACCAACTACGAAGTCGTCGAGGGTATGCAGTTCGACCGCGAATACATCTCGCCTTATTTCGTCACCGACCCCAAGAAGATGGAAGTCCTGCTCGAAAAGCCGCTCGTTCTGGTCACGGACCAGGAACTCAAGTCCGCTCAGGACCTGGTTCCCCTTCTCGAGAAGGTCGTTCAGACAGGCAAGCCGTTTCTAATGATCGCCAAGGACGTCACCGGCGAGGCCCTCACCACACTGGTTCTCAACAAATTGAAGGGCACACTTTCCAGCTGCGCAGTCAAGGCCCCCGGATTCGGAGACCGCCGCAAAGCCATGCTGGAAGACATCGCCGTCCTTACCGGCGGAACCGTAGTGGCTGAAGACGCCGGCATGCAGATCAAGGACACCACACTTGACATGCTCGGTACCGCCGAAACGATCAAGATCGACAACAGCGACACCACCATCATCGGCGGCAAGGGCAAGCCCGAAGCCATCCACGGCCGCGTGGAGCAGATCGAAGCTCAGATCGAAACCACTGATTCTGACTATGATCGCGAGAAGCTCGAAGAGCGCAAGGCCAAGCTGGCCGGCGGTGTCGCCGTCATCAAGGTCGGAGCTCCTACGGAAACCGAGCTTTCCGAGAAGAAGCACCGCATGGAAGACGCGCTGGAAGCCACCAAGGCCGCTGTCGACGAAGGCATCTTG
The DNA here is from genome assembly GCA_030671645.1 of bacterium. Taxonomy (GTDB): domain Bacteria; phylum Bipolaricaulota; class Bipolaricaulia; order UBA7950; family UBA9294; genus SPBW01. The sequence goes on from DAOVHV010000012.1 coordinate 1,915, forward strand.
CCTGGCGGCGGCGTCGCCCTGCTAAATGCTGCCAAAGCTCTTGAAGGCCTCAAGCTCAAGGGCGACGAAGCCGTCGGCCTAGCCATTCTGGTGCGATCCCTCGAGGCGCCCATTCGCCAGCTGTCGTTGAACGCTGGATTCGAAGGAGCCATCGTAGTAGGCAAGGTCCGCGAGCAGAAAGCGGGCGTCGGATTCGACGTCGTAGCTGAGGAATACCGAGACATGTTCGACGCCGGAATCATCGACCCGACCAAGGTCACGCGTGCGGCGCTTCTGAACGCCGTCTCCATCGCCGGCATGTTGCTGACCACAGATGCACTCGTCGCCGAAATCAAGGAAGACGAGGCTCCTCCTATGGGTCCCCCGATGCCGGGAGGTATGCCATACTAGGCTAGCACGCTAGACTAAGACTTTTCCTTCCCCTCCTGCTTGACTATCATCGAGCAGGAGGGTTTCTCTTTTGGCATGAGCAGACGATTAGGATTGGCTCTTGGTGGTGGCGGCGCCCGCGGGTTAGCGCATCTGGGCGTGCTCATCGGATTGGAAGACGCCGGCATTCCTATCTCCATGATCGCTGGGACCAGCATGGGCGCAGTCATGGGAGCCGCCAAAGCCATCGGCGCTGATCTCCAACTGGTTGCCAAGGTGCTGGAATCCCTCGATCTGAACAATATGCTGCAAGTGACCGACAGCACGGTCCGCGAACTGCAGAAGATCCTCGGCCGCAGCATGGTGGAATACGTACGTGGATCGACTTGGCGAGAAGAAGATGCGCGCCCGCACGATTTGGCGCGCTTGCGTGAGCTGTTCCGCATGCTCACTGCGGGAAAGAGCTTCAGCGACGCCGAGATCCCGTTCGCCGCCGTGGCGGCCGATCTGGAGACCGGAGATCGCGTCGTTCTTCGAGAAGGTCCTCTCTACGAGGCGGTGGCTGCCAGCACTTCGGTTCCCGGTGTGTTTTCACCCGTTGCACACGATAATCAATACCTCATCGACGGCGGTGTGGTCGACAAGCTGCCGGTTGACGTAGTCATCGATATGGGTGCCGAAGCCGTCGTAGCCGTGGACACAGGTGCTCCAATGGATCGAGAGATCACGACTTGCTTGGACGCCCTCTTGCAGACTCAACGTGTGACATCGAACCAACTAACGAATCTGCAGCTGGTGTACGCCGCCGAGCGGCTGGATGGCGAGTTAATCGTGATTCAGCCCGATGTAGGCTGGATACGGATGTTCGCCTTCGAGCACACTCAGTACGCGATCCAGGCAGGCAAGGAAGCTGTTCAAGCCCACCTGGATGCGATCATAGAACTCGCTGGGCTCGACACCGCGTAAGCTACTTGGTTTCGTTTGCGATTTCGAACACAGGGCTCACAGCCTCGCCGAAGTAGCCTTCCAGATCCAGTGCACGGATTTTCAGCAAGTACTTCTCTCCTGTAGCAAATGCCGTCGTGTCCCAGGCAAAGGATCCAGTGTTGACAATGTTCTCGATCATAACGACCCAGTCATCGCCTTCATTAACCGAGACAAAGATGGCAATCGAAAGCGCGGAATCCGTGCCGTTGGGATCGTTGGCGACCCAGGAAACCAGTTCAGTTCCGGAGAGAATGCCTCCCTCTTCATTGGGATGGATCAATTCAACGAGTGGAGCCCATTGCGCTAGAATTTCAGTGGAGTTCGGCTGCCCCGGAGTACCATTTAAGGGATTCCCGTCAGCATCCAAGCCGTTTCGAATAATGCCGTTGTTGTCCGTCCATCCGCCCAGGCTGGTTCGTTCCATGGTGCAATAGGGCGGCTCTCCGCCCCCTGCACTTCCGGCCGGCCAGCCTATTGTTTCCAGTAGCACTACCGAATCGACTACCACACCCTCTGGGTCTCGCAACTCGATCAGAATTCCGGAATTCGACAACAGCCCTTTGTACAGGATGTCAGCCGTGATATCGGAAATCGAGTCGTCATCGGTGCGTTCGAGAAGCAAGAACGCACCCGCCTTCAAAATGATCGTTCTGGTTTCGATCGTATCCTCACCGACTTCGGCAAGTGGAACGACCGTGTCTCCAAAAGCAAGGTGCCATCCGGCCAGATCAATCGCTAGATCGCCCTGATTTTGCAGCTCAATCCACTCGTCAGCGGAACTGGCCGCCGTTCCGGCCCAAGCGACTTCCGAGATGACAAGATCACTCCCTAGACAAGCTAATCCTCCGACCAGTAGACCAATGCTCATACATAACATCGCCCACGCAACCCTCTTCATAGTCGTTCCTCCTTATTCATTCTCCTGTGTTTCCCTTTTTTGTACTTCCATGATATGTACTTTTCCGCTTTTGTCAACCTATGTTTGTGTTCGCCGATTTCCCGCTTAGAATCATTACGCTGGAATTCGAAAGGAGTCTTTGTTGATCAAAACATTCCAAACCGGTGGAAACAAGAATCTCGGCTATCTGATCGCAGACGATGCCACAGAAAGGGCCGTCGTTATCGATCCGTCGTACGACCCGACTGCCATCGCAGCATTCGCATCCGCCAACGGCTACGAAGTGGTCTATGTCTTTAATACTCACGATCATCACGACCACACCAACGGCAATGAGACCTTCGAGGCGGCCACGGGCGTCCGTGCCTTGAAATTCGGCGATCTCGATGCGAAGACCGGCCTAACAGTCGCTGACGGAGTGACATTCCCTCTTGGCGATGCGACAATCAGGATCATTCACACACCCGGACATACTCCGGAGTCCATCTGCTTGCTCATCGATGGAGCACTGTTCACCGGCGATACCCTGTTCGTCGGCAAAGTGGGAGGAACAGATTTGGAAGACGGAGCAAGAACCGAGTACGCCTCGCTTCACGAGAAGCTGCTGATCTTGCCCGGTGATACCCGCGTCTATCCAGGTCACGACGTCGGCGTCACGCAGAAATCGACTATCCGGCATGAGCGGGATACGAATCCGTTTCTTCTCAGACCAGACGTCGAGTCGTTTGTCGAACTCAAGGTAAACTGGGCCGAGTACAAGAAGGAGCACGGAATCGAGTGACTGCCTGGTATGAGAACACGTTCGGACGCGACTACTTGTCCCTGTATCCACATCGCAATGACGAGGAAGCAGAACGAGATGTCAGCAGTATTCTTCGGCTGATCGATCCACTCCGAGGCGAGCCTCTGCTCGACCTTTGTTGCGGCGCGGGCCGCCATCTGGTTGCCTTGCGTCACACCGGTTTCACCCACTTGACCGGATTGGATCTATCGAAGGATCTTCTCGCCGAGGCCCGAGCACGGCTCGACGCCGAATCCATGCTGGACATCCAATTGATACAGGCCGACATGCGCGAGATTCCCGGAAGCGATCTCTATAGCACGATTGTCTCGCTGTTCACATCCTTCGGCTACTTCGAACACGACAGTGAGAATGAGCGCGTGCTGCAATCGGCGTATCGAGCGCTGGCTCACGGTGGCACATTCCTGCTCGACACGCTGAACCGTGCCTACGTGATGGCGAGCCTGGTTCCCCATGAGGAGAAGGAGTTGAACGGAAAGCGAACGATCATTCACCGGCACATCACGAGCGATGGACTGCGAGTGGAAAAGGAAACCCGCATCACGCAGCCAGGATCACCTGAAACAACCTATCGAGAATCCGTCCGCATGTACAAGAAAACGGAAATAGAGCAGATGCTTCGCGAGATCGGTTTCATCAACCCGCGTTTCTATGGCGATCTCATGGGACAAGCCTTCTCGGATAAGAGCCCGCGCATGGTGTTTGTTGCACCCAAGGCGGCAAGATGACGCAATCCATCGATCCACGTATCCTATATTCGGAATCGCCCTTCTTTCTCGATTTCATTGAAGGCAAGAAGGCAGCCACGGAGTTCTTTGAGCATTCGCTCACTTCCGTTCACCGTATGGCCGAGGCACGACAGACGTTTCCAAGTCAGCATTCACGTTCGGAAATCTGCGATGTCCTGCATGAGTACAACCGAACGCTGGATGCTTCCGCCGTAGCAATGGGAAACATCGAACGCTTGCGGGATCCGAAGGCGCTTTGCGTCATTGGCGGGCAACAAGCCGGATTCCTTGGCGGTCCATTGTTTGTCATCTACAAGATCGTATCGGTGATTCGGGCGGCAACTTGGTTGTCCAATCGCCTCGACGTCCCTGTCTTGCCCGTTTTTTGGCTTGCTTCGGAGGATCATGACTTCGCCGAAATCAATCACCTTCGATGGCTGGACGATTCGGAGGCACTTCAAACGATCTCGTTCGATTGGGAAGGTAAGGGCCACCCCATCGAACAAATGCCCATAACCGGGGCCGTCCGACATGCATTCGACGAAGTCAGTCGGAAGATTCCGTTTTCGCGAGCGTCCGATGCCACCATCTTCAAGCCGGAAGAATCCGACGATTATTGCAGATGGCATGCCCGTATTTGGAGCCGCTTGTTCAGCCAAGATGGGCTCATACTGGTCGAGCCACGCGTCCTACGCCCGTTGGCCGATAGGTTCTTCGTTCGCGCCTTGTCCGAGCCTGACGTGATCCGGGCGAGCCTGGCGCAAAGCGCGTCCCGACTGACGGAGTACGGATATCCCGTTCTCCTGGACCTGAGCCAGTCCGGCACATTGTTCGAAATCCCGACGAATGGGAAGCGACAACGTATTGAACCACTGCTTGAGGGGACACCGACAACCATCGGCCACCTTCCTGCGCGGACGTATTCCACTGACGCAGCCTTGCGCCCGTTGCTGGCCGATTCTCTCCTTCCAACCATCGCCAACATCCTCGGCCCCTCTGAACTCGCCTATCACGCCATGCTTTGCCCTCTGTACAAGCAATGGAACATTCCTCAGCCGTTGGCAATCCCGAGGCAAAGCGCCACCATCATTCCTAAGGCCAGCTTCAAACTGCTCAGTGACTTGGGAGTCGAAATCTCCGAGGCGCTGAGTTCTGAGTTCAAACCCGCCGAGATCGTAAAGCGGTTGGCGTCAGATGAGTTGAACTCAGAATTCGCAAAGGCGCAAGCGCGGTTGAAAAAGGCGTTGTTGCCACTGAAAGGCTACCTCATCCAGCTGGATCCGGGGCTGGCAACTCGCTGGCGTCAAACGGTCGATCAAGCCCGACACCAAGTAGAACGACTGGAAGATCGAGCGATTCGCGCCGAACTCGCGCGTCGCGGGATCTCCGTGAAGAACCTCCAAAGACTCAAGGTCTCACTACGACCCATGGAGAAGGCTCAGGAGAGAATCCTCTCCGGGGTCTCGATTGTAGCGAAACATGGTGTAGAATGGATCCACAAGATGACTACCCGCGGTGAACCGGATCGGTTCGAACATCAACTTATCGTACTTGAGGAACTCAATGAGTAGAACAGACATCATCGCGTTCGGAACGCATCCCGACGATGCCGAGATTGGTTGCGGCGGCACACTGATCAAGCTAACGGACGCCGGATTCAAAGTCGTGGTGGTGGATTTGGTTCGGGGAGAAATGGGCACGCACGGTAGCTCGGAGATTCGCACTCAAGAAGCGGCCGACAGTTCGAAGATCCTTGGGCTGCACGGACGCGAAAACCTTGAGCTGCAGGACGCCAACATCTCCACTACCCCGGCGGCGAAGCGGAAAGTCGTGGAAGCCATTCGGCGCTGGCGCCCCAAAGCGATCTTCCTTCCTTATTGGGAAGATCGGCACCCGGATCATTCGAATGCATCGCAGCTGATTTACGAAGCAACCTTTCTTTCAGGATTGATACGTTTCGAAACGGGGCAAGAGCCGCATCGCCCGACACAACTCTTCTACTACATGGGAAGGTATGAGTTCGCTCCCACCTTCATCGTCGACATCACCGAGCAAGCGGAACGGAAGCTGGAGGCCATCTACACATTCAGCACTCAATTCCGAGCCGACGCAGAACGAGGATCGCAAACACGGCTCACATCACCGACCACCGACTGGCTTTTTCGAAGCCGAATGGCCCATTTCGGGTCTCGCATACGCTGTAAATATGGTGAAGGGTTCCTCATTCGAGGGCAGTTGGAAGCCGAAAACCCGTTGGACCTCTTGTTCGAAACGTTCTAGCCGAGGAGAAAATCATGAGAATCGGTATCTGCTGTTATCCTTCTCACGGTGGCAGCGGTGTTGTGGCCACCGAGTTGGGGAAACACTTGGCGGACCGCGGACACGAAGTGGCTTTCATCAGCTATGCCGCACCGCTTCGGTTAACGGAACTACCTCCGCGCGTCAGCTTCCATGAAGTCGAAATCGAGCAGTATCCTTTGCTGAAGCATTTCCCGTACACCTTGGCCCTGGCCTCGAAATTAGTGGAAGTCGTCGAGATGAAGGACCTCGACCTATTGCATGCCCACTACGCCATCCCTTTCGGTGCAGCCGCCTTGCTGGCGAAGCAGATCACAGCGAACCGAGATCTCAAGGTCGTACTCACATTGCATGGAACCGACATCACGTTGGTGGGGAGCAACGCTTCGTTCAGACCGGTCACCAAGATGACCATCGAGGATGCCGACGCCGTAACCGTAGTTTCGCAATTCCTCAAGGAGGAGACGATCCGCCAGTTCGATGTTCAGCGTGAACTAGCCGTCATCTACAACTTCATCGACCCGGAGCGCCATGAACTGGAGCCTTCTCCCTGCATCCCTCAATGCACCGACAGCTCACAGAAAACGATCATGCACATCTCCAATTTCCGGCCTGTTAAACGGATCCGCGATGTCATCGAAATCTTTGCCCGGATTTCAGAAGCCGTTGACAGCCGACTCATTCTGGTGGGCGACGGACCGGACTCACCCGTTGCCAGGGAGATGGGACAAGAACTGGGCGTTCTCGATCGCATGAAGTTCGTGGGCATCGTCGATCGCGTTGCATCGTTGCTTGCACGTGCCGACCTCTTCTTGTTGCCCAGCTCGACCGAGAGTTTCGGGCTGGTCGCACTCGAAGCCATGGCCAGCGGCGTTCCTGTGATTGCATCGGACGTGGGCGGGATCCCGGAAGTCATCGAACACGGACGAACGGGATACCTTGCTCCGGTCGGCGATGTGGACGCGATGTCGACTTATGCCATCGATCTTCTTCAGAACGAGGCTCGGCACCGTCAATTCGGCACGGAGGCACAAGAGCAAGCCAGACAGCGGTTCGACTACCGATTGATCGTTCCTCAATACGAGCAATTATACGAAAACACTTTGCAGAACTGATTCCGCCGTTCCCGCCATCCCTGGGAAGCGAGCCCAACAGGCCGGCTACTCCCCGAGGTGTCCGAAGTATACTGCCTGAGGTCGTGAATCCGACTTGGGATCAGGAGGCAATCATCGCCAGGACTAGAATCTGTCTGTCGCTCGCCGTGTTCCTGCTGTGTCTGTTCTCTACGCCGATGCTTTCTCAGGACACCCCGAACTATGAAATGCATGTCTTCGTGGACTACGATTCCGGTACGTTCGAGGGCCGCGCCATGATTCAATATACCAACTCGACCGGAATTGCCCTCTCCGAGCTTTTCTTTCGCTTGTACGCCAATGACTCCACGCTCTACGGCACCGCATTCGTTCAAGTGAGCGAAGTGTTCATTCAAACCGCCAGCACGACGTTCTCCCTGTTCTTGGACGAAACCGTCTTGATGATCCCTTTGAGCGAATCGCTGCAGCCTGAGGAGACCATCGAGGTCGAATTCCGATTCTCGGGACGAACCTCGCAATGGCCCCAGCATGATCGATATGGCTCAAGTGAAACCGGCTATGGCCTTCTCACAAAGACATCGTCGGCCCTGACTCTGACAGCGTTTTATCCCATGCTCGCCGTCTATTCCGACGAAGGGTGGGCGCTGGATCCTAGCACCGGATTCGGAGATACACTCATGGGCGATACGGCCGATTACTCTGTGCAGGTTACGACAAGGGCGGGCCCTATTCCGGTGTCTTCAGGCGAACTCATCGCGGTTGATCCGCAAACAGACTCCACTACTTACGCTTTCGCTGCGCGGAATGCGAGAGATTTTTCTCTGGTACTTCTGGAGGGTTACATTCCTTCGACTACCGAGATCAACGATGTGATCGTTCGCAGTTGGTTTACGTCACGACATCAACAGGCTGGACTACTGGCTAACGAAATGGCCGTTTTCTCGCTCCAGCTGTTCGAGGAGTTGGTTGGCCCGTCTCCGTTTCGTGAGATCGAATTCGTCGAGGTTCCGTTACGAAGCGCGGCCGGCGTGGAATTCTCCGGACTGGTCCTGGTCGGTTCGCAGTATGCTGAACGACCTGAGGACCTCTTCTTCTCAGTCATCGTGTCCCATGAGATGGCCCATCAGTGGTTCTATGCCGGCGTCGGTAACGATGTGTCCGAACATCCTTGGCTCGATGAGAGCTTTGCTACCTATTTGTCGTATGAGTTTCTCGCTGCTTACTACGATTCTGCCACCGCTCAAATGGAACTTGACCGATGGCGCAGTACGTATCAGATCGCTCAACGGGAGTGGAGTGATCTTTCCGTAGGTAGCCCCAAATATGCGTTCCCGAATTCATCAACCTATAGTTCATTCGTCTATTCGGGTGGAGCCACGTTCCTCTACGACCTACGTCTGGAATTGGGCGATGAAGCATTCTATCGCGGACTGCAAGCCTATTACCGCGCGATGCTTCACGACATAGCCACGCCCTCGGATCTGATTCTCATATTCGAAGAAATCTGTTCTTGCCAGATTGATGAGCTACTCTCCGTTTATCGGATGGTGCCATAATGGAACCTGCCTGGGGATTCCGTGTAGATGATTCATGGAATCATAAAGGAGGCACTAATGATTCGACAAGGAAAGACGATTCTCTTTGCTCTTATTGCTTTGGCTCTGGTATTTCCACTTCACGGGGCGAATGTACCGACAAGCTTCGCGGCCACTCATTACTACATTCTATCGCTTGGTGAGATGCCGGTTGACCTCTCCGCCTTGATTCAAACAACGCAGTCGGCCGGCTATTCAATTATTCAGTATGACGGCGACACAGCCACCGTCTATCGTGGAGGAGAAGCCGTTGACATGGACGCAACCACCGTCCTTGCCGACGAATACGTGCTGCTTGTCGACGGCAGCCGCTTCTATCTTCGTGAAATCGGCGAGGCCTATGCCTTTACAGTTCGCCCGGCTGAGGTCGGATACGAGCTCGTGATCAATCCCCAACAGGAACTGTCCATCAACGACACGCTGGATTCCATCCTGACGGCTCTTCAGCAAATCGGCATTCTCGGTAACGAAGTCAATCTCGAGTTCGCGTCGTTTGCCAAAGCCGATCTCAAAGGACCGGCTGCACCGACGGGCGTATTCATAGAGTCCACACTCTACGGACTCATGGTGGCAGAGGATTGGTTCGTCTACGCGGCCGCGAAAGGGTTCACGCAGGTGGGGCTCCGTGTCGAGATCGTAGCTGAGAAAGTGCCTGGCGGTGTACTGGATGCCGAGTTCATCGACTATGTCGTCGAAGAGACAGAGTCGCTTGTCAAATTGCTTCTTCCCATCGACAAGCTGCTCGTGCTCGCCAAATCCAGTTCCATTGGCTACGTACGTATCGCGTATCAACCGGCTGTTCCGTAGCGTTAAGGAGCTCACATGAACCGATTCTTCCTACTCGTGCTCGCGGTACTCACCGTGCTCTCTTTTCCCGTCTTCAGTCAAGCCGACCTTCTCGTCGGCATTGACCGAGATCTGACCGGAGAATGGGAGAGCCTGGGAGATGCTTTTGAGCAGGAATTCAACGCCAGCGTATGGTTCCAGGGCTACTCCCAAAGCAGCATTGCCCAACAAATTGTCCTGCAGTCGTTTGCCAAAAGCGGGCGTCTGAATTTTGTGATGGTACCCCGCAGTTGGGGATCTACTCTTTCTCGCTACCTGATCGATCTGTCCGATTTGGAACGATCGCTTATCGATCGAGGTGCGGATGTTGTGTATGTCAATCAACAACCGCTGGGAGTTGAAATCCCGTTTGCCTCAGAGTGGTTCTTGGGCATGCTGACATGGCCTGAAGATTTCAACATGGCCCTCGAGTTTCTCGCTTTCGTCGCGCAAGGCGGGAACATGGGAATCGGTTCGACCGTTCTTTCTCCGCAAGCCACAGTGGCCACGTTCTCAACGAAGAAGATCGCGCGCGCTGACCACAATCCGATGATCGACGGTTCCCTGGGGGCCCTCATCGGTGCCGCGCAAGCCACCATCAGCTCGATGGCCGGCCAGATTACGACTGCCATTCCGGCGTTTGCCAGAACGGCGCTGGAGTCGCTGGCGACCTTGTACGGCGTTCCGTTTTCTTCATCCGCTTCGACGGTGACGGTCGTTCTGGAGTCGCAGCCCGGGCGCACTGCGTCTAATGTGGCTGCTCTCTCGCGGCTAGGCGTGAAACAGGGCGATATCGAAGCAACCTCGAGCTTGATCAAGATCACAGTACCCTTGAGCGACTTGTCGGCACTCGCCGTGCAGTTGACGGGTATAGCGTTCATTCGACCACCCTATAGGCCGTTCCCCTTGGGCACTCCCAGTGAAGGCGCCGGCGCCATCGGAGCCGATGCCTTCCATGCGGCAGGTATTCGTGGAAACGGCACCAAGGTCGCCATCATCGATCTGGGTTTCTCCGGATTGGCTCAAGCGCAAGC
>DAOVHV010000058.1 GCA_030671645.1 bacterium
GTACTCCAGTGTAGCGGTGAAGGTGTGCTCGTCACCGACGGCGTTGGTTGCACCATCGGGGCCGAAGCTCAATCGGACATCGATCCAGGTCTTGTCGGCTGAGTCGTTGGCAGTCGCAGTCGCGCCGCTGACCTCGCCGTTGAACAATGCCTCGACAGAGGTCGATCCAACGGAGTTTGAGGTGAGGGTGACAGTGGCCACACCGCTGGCGTTGGTGGTCGCACTGGCGCTACTGAGCGAGCCGACGCCACTGGTGATGGCGAAGTTGATCGTCTTGCCACCGAGGGGCAGCCAAGTGGTGCCGTTGGTGGTGTACTCAAGTGTGGCGGTGAAGATGTGATCGTCGCCGATCTGGTTGGTATCGGATTCGGGAGTAAGCGTCAGCCGGACATCGATGTACGTCTTCTCGCCCGGATCGCTGTTGTTTCCCTCTCCGTTGGTCGAAACACCAACGACGGTCGAACCGAACGAAATGTTGGCAGCCGCCGAAGTGCTGAACAGACCAGGGCTGGCACTGTTGATCTCCAGTTCCCAGGTTGCGCTCAGACCGTCTCCTGCGACAACCGGGCCGGTGAGTGTTTCGCTTGACGGGGAAGGCGTTACGTCGTAGGCAGTGAGATCCCAACCGGTGGGGACATCCCCCACCGCATACGCCGTGATTATGAGGGTATGTGGACCGCCCACCTGATTTACTGCTTCTCCTGGGGTGATCGTCACGTATCCGTCGACAACGGTTGTCTCTTCGTCGTCACAGTTGTTACCACTGACCGAATCAGGTTCATTGCCGGTGGCACAGACGTTGTTAATGATCGTGCCGGAGATACCGGGGTCGACGTCAACGACGAGGGTAAGGGTGGCCGAAGCGCCGTCAGCCAGACTCCCGACAGTCCACACGCCCGTGCCGCTACTGAAGGTTCCCTGGCTCGGCGTGCCGCTGAAGTAGGAGACTTCCGCGGGGAGGATGTCGGTGACAACAACACCGGTGGCGTTGCTCGGCCCGTTGTTGGTGACGGTGACGGTGTAGGTCAGCTGCTCGCCGGCGGCGACCGGGTCGACGTTATCTGTCTTTATGACGACAAGATCGGCCCTCTCAAGATAGTTGTGGTACGTGACGGTTATCGATTCCCCAGCATCCAGATCGATGGTTGCAGTCGATCCGGATGACGTAGTTCCTGCATCCGGATCGTTGTCCGAGATGCTTGTCAGTACCCATCCCGACGCCGTCGCCTCGGTAACTTCATAGATCCCTGGTTCTAGAATGAAAGATTGACTTGCGCCGTCTCCAGCAAGGTTGAACGAACCGAGACCTCCGGAGAAAGAAAACGTTGACAAATTCCCAGATGGATCTGTCTCCTTCTGTATGATGATTCGTCCTCTCGGAGTGATGGTGTTCATGCACTGGTCAGTATCGTTGTCCGAATAGACGTCATCCGAGCTTGAAACAGAGGCCGTATTTATGTCAATGGAAGTCAGGCCAAAATCGACATCGGCATAGATCTCTATGACATGTACTGCTCCTGGAACGACCAAGCCAAGAGAAACGGAATATGGTGATGATGTTGGCCAAGCTCCTTGATACGATCCGTCCAGTGTATAGGTCGCGTTGGTCAAACCGCTTGGAAGTTGATCGATGACAGAGACGCTTGTCGCGTCTATCCAACCGCTCTCGTGAGTAATGACAAGAGTGTACGCCTTGACATTTTGCGCTCCGGCTATGAGCGGCTCACAAATCTTGGCGATTGACAGATCAACTGAATCACTGTCAAAGTGCACGGCCTCCGCCCCGCCCTGCACTTCTCCGGTCGCCTCATCACCTGTTGGCGCAATGACCCAGTCATTCGGAGCGCCGGAATTGTTCTTCGGCCAGTTATTGACCAGCAATCGATGGCCGTTCTTTTCGACCCATACTGTATAGATGTGGTATTCGGTGACGTCTATATTCAGAGGAGATACAGCCGCTCCCGAATAGATCAATACCCCATCAGTTTCGTCGTAGATAAAGATGTCTGCTTGATTCGCCGGATCAATCTGAATGCTCAACGCTCCAGTTGCGCTGACCAAAACACTAACTGAAAGAATGATTATGGCCGCCACTAGCGCAGCCGTAAGTGTAGTTTTCCCCCCAATCTTTAAACCCACGGTTCTTGCTGCCTGCCCCGTCATGAGGTCCTCCTTCGGAGCTGGCAACCCGGCTGCCTTGTGGACTCTGCCGAGTCCGTAGGTGAATCCTTGAGATTCGCCCGCGCGTCCGTCAGAACGCGCCGAGGTCCGTAGCTTTGCGTCCCATTCTCACGAATGGTTTGCCTTTTCAGACTCAGTGCATACTTGTGATATCGAAAATTCCTGTCTTGAAAAGCATCAAACATTGCCTACTTCCTCGCGTTGACGGTCTTGGATCATCAAGGCTCGTTCAACGGCTTCCGGCGTGACGTATTCTTCTTCCAGAAGGATGTCCCCCAGAAGTTTGTCAGTAAATCGCGTTTTTTGAAGTTCGAGACCTTTGCAAAGGTCGGAGTGATTCAGCACTCCAATATCTACGAGGATCTCGCCCAACCGCTTGTCGCTCTCGAAGTAATCTTCGAGGATGGAAAGAATAACGGCGCTTCGGCTCTTGCGTTCGCGCCGGCCCTTTGCATCCACCTGACTTATCAGGTAAGCGTCTTCGTTGTTGCAGTAGATCGTCGTCTGCATTCTATCTCTCCTCCCAGTGCATACCCCGAAAAAAGGGTGGCCGGGTTCCCAGAGTACTCCCTGGCAACCCGGCCACCCTACGAACACTTGCTCGTTAAGGCCCGCTGGCTTTGCGTCCCATTCTCACAAATGGTTTGCCTTTTTCAGGACCATGAACTAATTGCGACAAGTATATCAGCATTGTATTTGGATGTCAAGAGTTTCGCGACATTCTCGCTGTTGTAGTCCCCATCTGAATCTCAGCACTGTTACCTCTGAATTGGCTCATTGCAGACAACGGAAAGTGCGGCGTATACTGGCTTCATGACCGAAGCGTCCAAGCAAACGCCCATGATGAAGCAGTACTGGCGATTCAAAGCCGAGACCCCAGACGCCATCCTGTTCTTCCATCTAGGCGATTTCTACGAAACGTTTTTTGACGACGCGCAAACGGTGTCGCGTGAACTGGACATCGTCCTGACGTCGCGTAACGGTCATCCCATGGCCGGTGTACCTATCCGCCGAGGCGAAGCCTACATGAGCCAGCTTCTTCAGCGCGGCTACAAGGTTGCCGTTTGTCAGCAGGTCGAGGATCCCAAGAACGCTAAGGGTCTGGTCAAGCGGGATATCGTCCGTGTGATCACGCCGGGAACGGTGTTGGATGACGGTTTGCTGGAAGCTGGAGTCAACAACTATCTATGTGCTGTGGATGCCGCCAACCGAGAGGGCCCGTTCGGACTGGCGTCGCTGGATCTCTCAACAGGCGAATTCATCCACACAGTGGCTCAATCGAACGAGGAACTGCGAGACGAACTCGTACGCCGGTCGCCGAGCGAGCTTCTGTTGGCTCAAGATCAAGAAGTAGCTTCCGAAATCGCCCAGGAATTCTTCGTTACACGTGTACCTTCGAACACGTTTATGACTGATGTTGAAGGCGCTTTTGCTCTTGGAGAGGGCGAATCCGGCCTGCGAGCGGCCGGGGCGCTTCGAGCCTATGTCGAGCAGACGCAAAAAGCACTGCTATCTCACATTCGGATCCTGTCGTGGTATTCGCTGTCCGATTACATGGACCTCGACGCGTTCACGGTCAGCAGCCTTGAATTGGTGAGGCCGCTTCGTGACGGACAAGAGAGAGGTACTCTACTTCACGTGCTCGATGCCACGGTCACCAGCATGGGAAGGAGGCGATTGCGCCGCATGATCCTCGCTCCCCTGACCATTCGAGAGGTGATCCAAGCTCGCCTTGATGCCGTCGAAACTCTGTTCAAGAATGTGCTGATACGCCAACAGCTACGCGAACGCGTCCGGGAAATCCATGACATCGAACGATTGCTGGGCAAGCTGGGCGCTCAACGCATGCGGCCGATGGATCTGTTGGCGCTGCTGAGTTCGCTGGATCGCGTTCCTCACATTGCGAACTTGTTGTCGGAGCTTGGAGACAAGGCGCCTGCACCGGAGCGATTACAAGAGATTCGGGAAGGGCTTTCGTCTTCAGCGCTTGATGCATTGGCCGCCGAGTTCTCGGGCATGCTGGTGGATCAGCCTCCGGGCGATGTGCGGGATGGCGGATTGATACGTCCGCATTATGATCCGGAGCTGGACGCTCTTCGCGAAGAAGTGCGTTCGATTCGATCCCTGCTTACAGCGTTGGAGAGCACTGAGCGCGAGGGAACCGGCATCTCGTCTCTCAAAGTCGGATACAACCGCGTGTTTGGGTACTACATCGAAGTTACGCGATCGCACTTGGACAAGGTTCCGGATCGCTACATCCGACGGCAAACGCTGGCCAATTCGGAACGGTATGTGACCGATGAGTTGCAGGGATACGAAGAACGAATCGTGTACTCCGATGAGCGTGCCAAGGCGCTGGAAATCGAGTTGTTCGAAGGCGCGCTTGATCGATTGTCCGAGCAGATTCCGCTTCTTCAGACAGTTGCCGATGCCACCTCCGAATTGGACGTGTACTTGTCTTTGGCGGAAATCGCGCACAGCTATGACTATGTAAGGCCGACATTCACCAAAGAACACACGCTGGGGATTCATGCCGGACGTCATCCGGTAGTCGAGCGTCTGGAAGAGTTCGTACCCAATGATTTGGATCTGACGAAAGACTGCGACTTGATCATCCTGACCGGTCCCAACATGGCCGGAAAATCGGTGTATCTTCGGCAAAACGCGCTCATCAGTCTGATGGCTCAGATAGGATCCTTCGTTTCCGCCACGGAGGCCAGATTGCCCATTGTCGATCGAATCTTCGCACGGGTTGGTGCTTCGGACATGTTGGTGGCCGGGATCAGTACGTTCATGATGGAAATGCTCGAGGTGTCGGCCATTCTGCGGCGAGCCACTTCAAAGAGCCTGATCATCTTGGACGAAATGGGACGTGGAACGAGCACATTTGACGGCGTTTCGATTGCCTGGGCGGTGGTTCGAGAGCTGGCCGACCGCGTGCGAGCCAAAACCCTGTTTGCCACCCACTACCAAGAATTGACACGGTTGTCCGATGAAGTGGCCAACGTACAAAACCTGCACGTGGTTGTGAAGGAAGTCGGCAAGGAAGTGGTGTTCTTGCATCGAGTGGAGCCGGGAACCGCACGTGGGAGCTATGGCGTTCACGTCGCCCGTCTGGCCGGACTGCCGAGTCATGTGACCGAGGCAGCGGACGCGATTCTCGAACAGCTGCTGCATGAGGCCCCGCTCTCCAAGCTGGGAGGTTCGGATACTGTTGCCGAACCAGTGCCTCTGTTCGGGGCGGAAGATCATCCGGTGGTCAAGCGTCTGCGAAAGCTCGATCCCAACACCTTGACGCCGATCGAGGGCCTGCAAATCCTGGACGAACTCAAGCGGCAAATCGACTGAGGAGACAGATGCCCGAGGGTGCAGCTGATCTACATGAACCCGTGTTGCGTGCGGAAGTCGTGCGCATCCTATCGCCATTGACGGGGAAAACGGTGGTTGACGGCACCTTGGGACTTGGCGGACATACCGAAGCCTTGCTGCAGGCCGATGAGACGGTTCGAGTCATCGGCATCGATCGAGACGCCGAGGCGATCGCATTGGCGTCTCAGCGCTTGGCCCGATTCGGATCTCGTATTCGCACCATCCACGGCAATTTCCGCGATCTGGGTCAGCATCTTGACGATATCAAAATCAAGACAGTGGACGGGCTGCTGTTGGATATCGGCGTCTCTTCGCTTCAGCTCGATGCAAGCGAGCGTGGATTCAGCTTCCGGAGAGACGGCCCGTTGGACATGCGCATGGACCGAAAGGGAACCCAAACGGCGGCCGATTGGATTCACACTGCGACCGAGTCAGAGTTGTCCGCTATCATCTACCGGTTTGGAGAAGAACGATACGCGCGGCGTATTGCCCGAGCCATCGTTTCTGCCAGGGAATGCGACCGCATTACGGCCACCACACAATTGGCCGGCATCATACGAAACGCGGTCCCAGCCAAGTATGCTTATCGTCGGTTGGATCCCGCCACCCGCACGTTTCAGGCCATTCGGATGTTCCTCAATGATGAGCTTGGCGCTCTCGAAGCAGGGCTTGCCGCCGGGTTTGAACGTCTCATCATCGGCGGGATCTTCGTTGTGATCAGCTTCCACTCGCTCGAGGACCGAATCGTGAAACGATTCTTCCGCGAGAAGGCCCGAGCTTGCGTTTGTCCTCCCAAACTGCCGGAGTGTATCTGTGACAAAGAGATCGAAGCCGAGATTCTGACGCCCCGCCCCCTAACTGCGAGTCCATCGGAAATCGAAGCCAATCCTCGTTCGCGTAGCGCCAAGCTACGCGCGGCGGTGCGGCTTCGCTAGATACTCTCTTCACCTGACAGTTGTCTCTAGGGCTGGAGCACGAACCCGGGTATCCTATCGATGGTGTGAAGATGAGGATTCGCAGACGCAAGACCCGGTGGTCCACGGAGCAGTCTCGTGGTTCTTTGCGAGGCACGATGTCCATGCTTGGGTTGCTGGGAGGCATCTTGCTAGCCGGGGCGATCTCCGGCCTGTGCTTTCTCTATCTGTGGCAGGGAAACCGCATTCAGGAGCTGAC
>DAOVHV010000181.1 GCA_030671645.1 bacterium
GAGCCGGATTCCATCGCCTATGTGCAGTGTGCAGGATCTCGAGATCAGAGCCTCGGCGTGGAATATTGCTCCCGCGTGTGCTGCATGTACGCCGTAAAACAGGCAATGCTCCTGTCTGGCGCACTCCCAATCGCGGACATCACCATTTATTACATGGATATTCGCACTTTCGGAAAAGTATATGAGCAGTTCTACCAAAACGCTCGTGCCATGGGCATCGAATTCGTCAAGGGTAAGGTCGGCAAAATTACAGAGGATGAAGATGGCAATCCCATCGTTCGGGTTGAAATTATCGACGAGGGTTCACGAATCGTGGAACGTCAACACGACCTGGTTGTGCTCTCTGTCGGCATGATTCCCCAATACGATCCGACGCCTCTTTATAACGTCCCTGTTGCCGAGGACGGCTTCATTTCTATTTCATCGCCCAACCTTGCGCCAAGCGTAACCGGAAGACCAGGTGTCTTCGTCACCGGCACGGCATCTGGACCCATGGACATCGTGGACAGCATCGTTCTGGCCGGAGCTGCTGCAACAGAAGCGGCTGCCTACTTAGAGGCTCGCCAAGAAGCTGTTCCCGTGGGATAGACCGAGGGATTTCAATTATGCCAGAACCTAAAACTAAAGAAGACAATCAAAATTCCAACACCACTCAGAACAATGATGAAATTAGGATTGGCGTTTATACCTGCTATTGCGGCGGCAATATCAGCGATGTCGTTCAATGCGAGAAGGTCGCCAAAACAATAGGTCACGAGGAAAACGTCGTTATCACACGCACAAACATGTCGATGTGCTCAGACGCCGGTCAGGCTATGATCGAAGAGGACATCGCTGAACACGGACTCAACCGGGTGATCGTCGGCGCATGCGCCCCCTCTCTCCATGAACAAACCTTTCGCGGAACGGTAACACGAGCTGGCTTAAACCCGTACCTTTATCACCATGTGGGAATCCGTGAGCAGGATAGCTGGGTCCATCACGATGACCCCGAAGGTGCGACACAGAAGGCCATCCGCCTTCTTTCAGCAGGTGTAGCCAAGTCCCGTCTCCTCGAACCACTCGAATCAATCCGCTTGGACGCAGAAAAACACGCCCTGGTCATCGGTGGCGGTGTAGCTGGTTTACGAGCAGCATGGGATATTGCCCGTCGAGGGCTTCGCGTCACACTCCTCGAAAAGACGCCTTTCCTGGGTGGCCGCATGGCACAGTTGGAGACTATGTTCCCCACGGGCGAATCGGCCCAAGACGCGCTACATAAGCTCATCGAAGATGTTATTGCCCACCCGCTGATTACGATCTTCACTCAGGCGGAATTGGTTGGAATGCAGGGTTATGTCGGCAATTACCAGGCGCGGATTATTCAACATTCACGCGGAGTAAGCGATGACATCGCCGATGCTGCTATGGAAGCTTGCCAGATCGAAGTACCAGACGGGTACAACCATGACCTCACGAGACGAAAAGTCATCTATCGCGCCTACCCTGGTTGTTACCCAGCGACACCAGCTGTCGACTGGGAAAACTGTCCGGACGGACGTCTCGACTTAGAGATTGACGGCCGCAAGATGACGCTCGAGGACAAGTCCAAGGAGTTCGACCTCACTTTCGGTGCGGTTGTGGTCGCCACCGGATTCAATCTGTATGAACCTTTTCAGGGTGAATACGGCTACGGCGAGCTCGCCGAAGTGATTACCCTCCCACAATTCATTCGTTTCCTTGCCCTCCATGAAGGCGATAACGAGCTCTCTTGGAACGGACATCCGATCGCCAATGTGGCCATGATCCACTGCGTCGGGAGCCGACAAATCGAGGAGGTCAATCAACCACAACCGGATGGGAATGTAAACAATTACTGTTCACGCATCTGCTGCACGGCGACACTCCATGCGGCAAATGAACTAAAAGAGCGCCTACCCGACGTCAACATCTTTGACGTTTACGAGGACATCCGCACTTATGGCCGCGGGCATGAGGAATACTATACCGAGGCTTCAGCGAACAAGGTCCGCTTCCTGCGTTTCTATGACGACGAGCTGCCGGAAGTCGTCGCTGCTCCCGAAGGCGAAGAGCACCAAGTCCTCGTCAAAGTGAAGGACTACCTGACTTGGGGAGAGGAACTTGAAATCCCGGTGGATCTTGTCGTGCTGGCCGTTGGCATCATGCCCAGGAAGATCGATGACTTGATCAAGATGTTGAAGATATCGCCAGGCACGGATCGCTTCCTGCTCGAAGTTCATCCGAAATTACGCCCCGTTGAGACGGCTGTCCCCGGCATTGTGCTCGCTGGATCCGCCCAGGGTCCGATGAATATACAAGAGAGTGTGGCCGCCGCGTCTGCTGCCGCGGCCAAGGTTTCTGTCCTTCTGAGTTCGGGACAGGTTGAGCTGGAGCCATTCGTTGCCCGCGTAAATCTCGATCGCTGCGATGGCACCGGCACCTGCGTCGAGGTTTGCCAATACGAAGATGCAATCGTTCTTGAAACGATGACCATTGATGGCAAAGAAGTACAGAGAGCCGTCGTCACGCCTGCGAACTGTGTCGGCTGTGGCGTATGCGTCGGCGCTTGTCCCACTCGTGCATTAGACGTTCAAGGCTGGACGATTGATCAGTATGAAGCCATGGTCGACGCCATCGCCTTGGAACCAGCGGCAGTTGGAGATTAGACATTATGAGCGAAATAGACCCCAAAGCTCGAGGCATCATGCTCAAAAACCTGAGGCAGGAACATCAGGCGACCGTGGGACAAGCCCAGCAGCTACTGAAAGATCAGAAAGCTTTTCGCCGGGAGATGTGCAAGGTCATCCGTGCTGAATCCAAGCCGGTACCCGAGATTGCGGAACTCACCGGGCTTCCCGCCGATCAAATCCTGTGGCATATCACCGCATTGAAGAAATATGACC
>DAOVHV010000178.1 GCA_030671645.1 bacterium
ACTCCCGATCACGTGCTGGCGTTTGTCGCCGTCTCCAACCGCACCCTGGTCGATTTGGAATGTGCCGGCGATGTCACTGCATTTGAATGGGACGACCTCACGTTTGTGCTGGCTGAAACGGCGGTTGACCAGGGCACCTTCGCCCTCGGTTGCGATCCGTGGGACCTTGACGAAGACGACCTGGCGGAGCTATGGTCGTTCCCGAATTCGTGAAACCGATTCTTCGGAAAGAGGCCTGCAAGAGACCCGGAAGAGATTGAAGCGAGGACTTGTGAACCATTGCCTGATTGATCCGCGATCGTTACTGCGATACGACTTTGGCGCCCATCATCCGTTCAAGATCCACCGTCTTGGGCTCGCGTACAACTTGATCGAAGCCTACGAGTTGACCGGAACGGACGACGTCACGGTATTGGAGCCGCGCATGGCCAGCGATTCCGAGGCGCTGGGATTCCACACACAAGGATACTTGGAATGCTTGCGCCTTGCCGGCGAAGGAACATGGACGCCTAACCTCTTCTCGCACGGGCTGGGGAGTTCCGACAATCCCGTGTTCCCTGGTGTTTATGACTGGGCCATGTCCGTGGCCGGCGCATCGATCGTTTGTGCCGAAGAGATCATCAGCGGGAACGCTACTCGCGCCTTCAACCTATCCGGCGGTCTGCATCACGCCATGCCATCGAGGGCATCCGGCTTTTGTCACATTAACGATGCTGTCCTGGCCATCCAAGCGCTCACGAGTGCAGGAAAGCGGGTGGCGTATGTGGACATCGATGCCCATCACGGTGACGGCGTCGAACACGCGTTCTACGGAAGCTCCGATGTCATGACGATCTCCATTCATCAATCGGGGCGGACGATTTTTCCGGGAAGCGGATTTGTCGATGAAATTGGCGATGGAGAGGGAGCCGGCTATGCCGTCAACATTCCGTTGGCTCCCGGAGCGGGGGACGACGCCTATAAACGGGCATTCGACGCCGTCATACTTCCGTTGCTGAAGGCTCGCCGTCCCGACGTGTTGGTGACCCAATTGGGATCGGATGCCGTGCTCGGCGATGTGGTGGCCAATCTACGGCTGTCGCTGATCGGCTTCGAGCGTTGTCTCAAGGCGTTCCGATCGCTCGAACTGCCCTGGATTGCGCTTGGTGGAGGAGGATACGATATCGCCAATGTTGTGCAGGCCTGGACGATGGTATGGGGCACCATCATGGATCGAGAGTTGGCTGACGAGATTCCTCCCCGATGGATGACAGAAGCTGCTGTTTATGGGGTGGCTGCCTCCCGGCTGCGAGGCTCCGGAGAGCTGACGTCTTCACCGGATCATGTGCTATCCGATTTGGATGCGACTTTGGAGTATCTGGAGAAACAGGTACTGGCCAAACTGAAGGACTAGGATTTGGATCAATCGAAGAAACAGTGGAATAACAGAGATTATCTGGAACGTGAGAATTCCGGGGTGCGGCAAGCCGCATTGCGACCGACTGTCCAGGTTCGGCTTCCCGACGAGCGGGTGTTCGAGTTCAAGCGCGGAGCACCCTTGATGCAGGTCTTTCGCGTCGCCTACGATTCCGACAACCAGCCGGTCGCAGCCGTCATCAATGCGAAACTGGTGGAGTCTTCGCGACCTGTTTTGTGGGATGTAGATGTTCAGCCGATCTTCCTCACTGACTCCGACGGTGCCCGCATCTACGCCCGCAGCCTGTCGTTCTTGCTCGTGATCGTGGTCCGTGAGCTGTTCCCGGGTGTCAAAGTCAACATCGACTACTCGGTACCGCACGGCGGCTATGTCTGCCATCTCAAGGAGCGGGAACCGTTTGGCAACGACGAGCTGAAGCGGATCAAGAACCGCATGAAGCAATTGGTGGCTGCCGATCTTCCCATCCTGCGTAAACGCGTGACTGTGGCAGAAGCGCAGGAAGTCTTTCGGCGACAGGGCGATTCCGACAAAGAACACTTGGTTGACTCGCTGAACGAGGATCACTATCACCTCTACGAACTCAACGGCATGGCCGACTACTTTCATGGCTACATGGTGTCCTCCACCTGCGAGCTCAAGACGTTCGGTATCGAACCGTGCGAAGGCGGGTTCGTGCTCCGGTTCCCGAGGAGAGAAGATCCCACCCGGCTCGTGCCCAGCGTGAAGTTCCGGGCCCTGCGGCGGGTATTTGACGAGTACGGGCAATGGCTCAAGCTGATCGGGGTCCGCGACATCGGATCGCTGAATCGTGCCATTCGCTCAGAACGCATCGACCAGATCATCCTTATCTCCGAGGCTTTGCACGAGAAGCGCATCGCCGAGATTGCCGCTACGCTGAAGCGCAAGCATGCGAACGGTGCCCGCTTGATCTTTGTGGCCGGGCCGTCGTCGTCGGGGAAGACGACGTTCGCCAAGCGGTTGGCCATTCAGCTGTTGGCCTCGGGTCTGCAGCTGTATCCACGGGGCATGGACGAATACTTCAACTCGCGATCCATCTTGGTGGAGCAATTTGGCGACGATATCGATCTGGACGCGCCCAGCGCCATGGACATTCCTCTATTACAGGATCATCTACATCGTCTGGTGAGGGGTGAAGCCGTTGCTTTGCCGCATTTCAACTTCCTCACAGGCGAACGTGAGAGCGGTCCGACCATTCAGCTGGCCCCAGGGCAGATCCTGCTGGTTGAAGGCATTCACGGGCTAAATCCCGACATCCTGGAGGGGGCGCCGACCGATGTCGGTGTACGTATCTTCGTCTCGGCACTGACGCAGCTTAATTTGGACGCCCATAATCGTCTCTCCACCACCGACACACGGCTCATCCGCCGCATCGTGCGCGACGCCGTATTCCGCGGCTATCCGGCCGAAGACACGCTCAAGGTGTGGGACAACGTGCGGCGGGGTGAGAAGAACTACATTTTCCCGTATCAAGAAGAAGCCGATGTGATGTTCAATTCGGCCTTGAGCTACGAATTGGCTGTACTCAAACCGTTCGTGGAGTCGCACCTGC
>DAOVHV010000046.1 GCA_030671645.1 bacterium
CACTCCTTCGCAGCCATTGCACCACGTTCGACAAGTTGAAGAAGGCTCTTGAGCGACGATGTTCCTGCAAGAAGGGCATCGAACCGAGTTTTCATCCGAGAAGATCTCCACCTGTTTTCCGCATGACGGACAAGGAATCAGCTTGGCAGTAAGAACCCGACTAGTCTGTCCGGGGCATTTGAAGCTCATGTCTTGACCCTTCCTCCTTCGATCTCCACAACGTAGATCTTCAGCAGGCAACCGGGAACTGCCGTATCCCTCGCATCTTCGACGACTTGCGCCAGACCATTGCAGCAGGGCACTTCCATTCGAAGAACGGTAACGCTTCTCGGGGACGCCTGTCTGAACAGCTGCTGCAGTTTCTCACGATAGAAGTCCAGGTCGTCAAGCTTGGGACACCCCACGAGAACTGCTCGGCCCGCAAGGAACTTGGAGTGAAAATCTGGCATGGAAAAGGGTACGCAGTCTGCACAGACGAGGATGTCCGCCTGATTGAGGAAAGGGGCACCCGGTGGAACAAGCATCAACTGGACGGGCCAGTGCGATAGACTTGAGTTCTGGCACGGTGCCTTGTCAGAAGACGGTGATGCTGCTGCTTCAAGAGTCTTCACCTCAGAACCGGGGCAGCCGCACGTCAGCGGGCTCTTCTGCTTCACTTGTGCAAGATGCTTGTGGACGACCTCTTCATCAAAGGCTTCAGCCTCCCGCTCTTCAATCGTCAGAGCTCCCTCAGGGCAGTCACCAAGACATGCCCCCAGCCCGTCGCAGTAGACCTCGGCAATCAGTCGCGCCTTGCCATCTATGATCTGAAGTGCTCCTTCTGCACAAGCCACAACGCATTGCCCGCATCCGGTGCACTTGGTTTCGTCGATACGGATGATCTGCCTGAGTGCCAAGGCAACTCCTTCGGAGATAAGCCTGAGGCGCACGGGTTACAGCCCGTCCCAGGCACGCTCCTACATTAAGGATGGCTTCGAGATCCTTCTGCGGCGACTCTCATCCGAGTCGGGCCGAAGTTCTCCGCCAGCACGTTCAACACAGCTGGCGCCATAAAGCTCAACCTTACCGGACTGACCAGCCCCCAGCAACCGGCCCGCTTCTAGAGGCAGTCGAATCGATCGCCTTCCGTGAAAGCCAACGCTGGAATTTAGCGCACTGGTCCCAGTTGCTGGAGAACGTTGCTCCAGGCTGCCGTGAGGCCGAATTTCGTTGTACTAGCTCCGCCGATTCTCGATCAGGATCTTGGTCTTTCATAGAGTAGAGCGTAAAGGATCTCTCCGTCCAACAGCTCGGCTAGAAGCTTGCCGTTGAAGCTTTCGTGACGTGCCGGTC
Organism: bacterium; assembly: GCA_030671645.1. GTDB lineage: Bacteria > Bipolaricaulota > Bipolaricaulia > UBA7950 > UBA9294 > SPBW01. The sequence continues at coordinate 1,333 of DAOVHV010000046.1, forward strand.
TCAGTGCAGCGTGGAATCACCAAGCCGCTCCACCCCAGGCTGGTCTTGCCTAGCGTGGGGGGAGTGGCTTGTCTAGAGGGAGGGCTACTTCTCCCTAATTGCCTTGGTCATCCTAGCGGGACGACAGGCGGAGGTTCAATACAGGAGCCCCGTTCTTGTTCTGTCCCGAGTTGTCTGAAATACCCAGAGAGAACAGGTACCCCTGCCCGGGCACAAACACAGCGTCGTCAGGATTGCCGGTGTCCAGCCTTCTCTTGAATTCGACGACCCAGACGCCGTCGTGGTACCGGCCCTCTGCAAAGACATCGGCCCGGCTCCCACTGGGCTGTTTCAGGAAGTACCCAGGAATGGTACTGCCGTCGGACCAGTGCAATGCGGGATCGAAGTCGGCCAGTGTGTTGTCAAACAGAAAGGGCGACGCCAATTCGGCGGTGTGCAGATCCATGTACTGCGGAAGATCCCCGGACTTATTCGAAGAATCGAACCCCGAGCCGGAATCACCCAGCCGGGTCTCATTGTTATCCGCGTTGGTGACGTCAACCCAGTGCTTGTCGTCTGCGTAGCCCACCGGGTTCGTACGCGCGGACTTCCAGTGCCAGACATCCAACATATCGCCTGGGTTGTTCGTCCCCATCTTTGTATCCACCGCGTCCCAGGCTGGGGCGCCAATGTGGCAGTATGCCGCGCAACCGCTCGCGAAGTCGGGAGCGTTGATGTTCCACAGCAGATAAACCCTGTCCTCATCCCCGGACCTCGCCCACGAGTCTGTCGCAGCATCGTAGGTCCACGTGTTCTTTCGGACGTTCTGTGTTCCGGTTGGATCTTGCCACATCACTGAGAGATAGATGAACTCGTCATCGTAAGCGGCGCGCAACGTTGCGTTCTCCGGTCCGCCTCCTGCCATAACAGGGAGAGATAGCGAGACAGAGACCGGTGCCCCCCATTCAGGGTCGCCGGGCACTCCATCGATCGTCGGAGCACCCTGTGTGGCAACAACGGTGGTCGATTGCGCCAGTGCCATCGCCAAGAGTGCCACCCCAACGATGAGAACCAATGAAACTCCGATCGCGAACGCTTTCTTCATGGGAATCCTTCTCCTTTCTGCGGCCTGAAGTGATGCTGAAGAGGCCGAGATACGATTCAGCGAACCCTCAATTGACGTTTCTACCATCCGTGCCTCCTTTCGGGAGCCTTACCGCGTCTACCCACAGAGGCGAGGTCTTGAAACGGGACCCGCCCCTGCCGATGACGGGGAGAGTCACAGCCATGAGTTCGCTGATTCAATGACTATTCCGTCCTGGAATAGTCTACCTATTCCATCCTGGAATAGCAAGAACTGTTTGACCTGCCACCTTCCGCGGAGGTCATTGATCCACGTTTGCGAGGAGGAGAGCCGGCATGCGGTAGGTCAAGGTTCCCTCAGACCGAGGGCATGTTCGCGCTAAGATCGTTCGACATGCGTTCTTTGGTCCCTATGTTGATCAACTGATCAGCTTGTCATGATCTTCAGATCCGAAGCCACCTGACCTTGACGTTGCAGCATCTCCAAAGCTTCGCTCCATCGCACTCTAGGGTTCGAATCCCTTAGGTTCCAAACCTTGACACGGTGTCAACCTTGGTCCTCGAGAACCTCGACTGTTGGCTGTTGGCGGAATGGTTTGTCAACGACAGAAGGCCAGCCAACCTCCCGAACTTGCCCCGACTCATCGATCCGGAGATGATGCTAATAGCATAGGATTGCGTGATAGGTCCGGGAAGTGATGAATATGCTTCGTATCTTAATGTTGACGGTTGTGCTTCTCGCTGTAGGCGGGTTGCTCGTGGTCTATGACGTGGTCCATCGCTCGCTTCCGGATCACGATGGCGCTGTCGAATTGACCGGGCTACAGTCCCCGGTCGAGATTCTCCGAGACGAGCACGGGGTGCCCCACATCTTCGCGTCAAACATGCACGATCTCTTCTTCGCTCAGGGCTACGTTCAGGCTCAGGATCGCTGGTGGCAGATGGAGTTCTGGCGGCACACGGCGAGCGGCACGCTGTGCGAGCTGGTCGGGAGAAGCGATGCAGCCTTGCGAGCCGACATTTTCATCCGCATGCTCGGCTGGCGCCACGTGGCGGAGGCTGAAGCGGCTGTGATGGACGACAGAACAAGGAATCTGCTCAAGGCTTTCTGCGACGGCGTAAACGCCTACGTCGCGAGCCGTTCACCAAGCGAATTGGCGCTGGAGTATCGCGTTCTCGGCTTGACCGGTATCCACTTCGACATCGCGTCGTGGACCCTGGTGGACACACTTGTATTTGCGAAGTTGATGGCCTGGGACATGGGTCTGGAGGAAAGCAAAGACGTGCTGCGGGGCGCGCTGTACGAGCAAATAGGTCCAGAGATGACCGACGCATGGTTGACCCCGCCGTGGCCGTATGATCAACGCCCGACGATCGTACAGCCCGAGGACCTCTCCGCGCCGCCGCCTTCCGTATCGGACACCGTATCCAGTCTGTCGACCTCATCAACCGGCGTGTCCGCTTATCTACGGCAGGAATGGGACGTCCTCGCTGCCGCCCTCGGCACCGGTCCGGGTGGAGGGACGAACGCCTGGGTAGTCAGTGGCGAATGGACGGAAAGCGGTCGGCCGTTGCTGGCCAACGATACGCACCTCGGGATCCAGCTTCCCACAGTTTGGTACGAGATCGGTCTGCACTGTTTGGAGGGGGTGGATCCGGCGTTCGATGTCGTCGGCTTCGCCTTTCCGGCCTCCCTCGGTGTGGTCGTCGGGCACAACACGAAGATCGCGTGGGGGATCTCGAATGCGTTTCCCGACGTCCACGACGTCTACCGGCTACGCATCAACCCGGCCAATCCGCTGCAGTACGAATGGAACGGCACCTGGCGAGATATGACGGTTCGTGAAGAGGTCATTGAGTTCGGAGACGGATCGGATCCGGTCGTGATCCAAGTACGCGAGACCCATCTCGGCCCGGTCACGACCGACAACCGCTTCGATCCCGAGACCGGAGAGGTCTCCGGCTTTGAAAACGACGAGGCGCTGGCTCAGCGATGGACGGCGCTGGACCCGGGAACGGTCTCGCGAGCGGTAGTCGCCATCAACCATGCGGAAGATTGGGACACATTCCGTGACGCGTTGCAGGACTGGGATGTTCCTGCGCAGCACTTCGTCTACGCAGACGTGGAGGGGAACATCGGATATCAGCTCGCCGGCCGCATTCCGGTCCGTGCCGAGAATTTCGACGGGCTCGTTCCAACGATCGGATGGACGGACGAGCATGAATGGAAGGGATTCCTCCCGTTCGAGATGCTTCCTCACGTGCTGAACCCGATGAGCGGCGTGATTGTCGCGGCAAATCACGCGACTGTACCCCCATCGTACTACGATCTGCTCGCCGACAGGTTAGGAGAGGGTTTCAACTATCGGCTCAACGGTGAGACGGACTATGCCTACCGCGCGCAGCGGATCCATGAACTCCTGCCCGCCGGCGCACTGCATACCGTCGAGAGCTTCCTGAAAATGCAGGGTGACACGAAACTACTTAGCGCAGGAGAAGTTCTTCCCTATTTCGCGGAGCTCACGTTCGAGGACAACAGACTCGCCGAGGCGCGAGATTGGCTGCTCGAGTGGGACTGGCGTTTCGATGCATCGAGTACTCGCGCAGTCCTATACGCTCATCTGTGGGATCATTTGGTCCGCAATGTGTTCGCCGACGAGCTTCGAAGCGACTCTCAGCTTGTCGGCGGTGATCGTGAGATGTGGGCGATCCGCTGCCTGCTGGAGAAACCTGATGATCGGTGGTGGGACAACTCGGAGACCGAGGACGTGGTCGAGACCCGAGACGACATCCTTCTGCGTTCTTTCGTCGAGGCCTACGCTGCGGCGGTGGATAAGCACGGCGTAGAGCGAGCGCTGTGGTCGTGGGGGGCGGCACACACAGCCACCTTCGTCAGCAAGCCGTTGGGGCAGAGCGGCATCAGGATCTTCGAGGATCTTGTGAACCGGGGACCGATTCCGGTGAGCGGGATGACCGACACAATCAGCAACACGCGCTGGAACGTCTCGCTCGGCTCGTTTGATGTGAAAAGCATTCCGGCGATGCGAATGGTCATCGACCTTGCTGACCTCTCGCACAGCGTCGGCATCCATTCGACCGGCCAGAGCGGACATCCGTTCTCGAAGGACTATGCCGGCATGATCGACGATTGGCAGGCCATCCAAGCCTACCCGATGCTGTGGACGCGAGAGGAGATTGAAAAGGTTGCGACTGATCGGCTGATACTGCATCCCCCCGGCGGGTAGACGTAACGGGCAGGCCTGCCGGAACAACGCGACCTGTCCCAAGCAGGTCGCGTCAGATTGACGTGCCCCGAAAACGGGTCAAAGTTCTTAGCTAGTACTCGATCAGGTAACCCTGATCCCTTCCTCGCACGGATTGCCGGCCGAGAAGCGACTCCGTTCTGCGTTGCTTCACTCGTTCATCCAATGTATCCTGAATCATTGCCAAACGATCGCGTAGCGCAGAAGCGCGTACGTGACTTAAGGAGGCGGAATGGCTGAAGTCACCCTCACTGGGATTACGAAAAAATTCGGGGAATTCACAGCAGTCGATGACATCTCAATGGTCATTGAAGATGGTAAGTTCACAGTTCTCGTCGGACCATCCGGCTGCGGAAAGACGACAACCCTGCGCATGGTTGCGGGTCTGGAAGAGGCAACTCAAGGTGAGATCAAGATCGGCGAACGTGTCGTAAACAAGGTCCCTCCCAAGGATCGTAATATCGCCATGGTGTTCCAGAATTACGCGCTGTATCCTCATATGGACGTTTTCAACAACATGGCGTTTGGGCTGAAGCTGCGGAAAACGCCGAAGGCCGAGATCCTGAAGCGAGTACATGAAGCCGCACAACTTCTGGGAATCGAGGAGAAACTCAAGAGCAAGCCCCGAGAGTTGTCCGGCGGACAACGTCAGAGAGTCGCCGTGGGGCGAGCCATCGTACGCGATCCTCAGGTCTTTCTTTTCGATGAGCCGCTCTCCAATCTCGATGCCAAACTTCGAGTTCAGATGCGAACCGAATTGGAAGAGCTGCACAACACATTGAAGACGACGACCATTTACGTTACGCATGATCAAGTGGAAGCCATGACTCTGGGAGACCGCATTGCCGTCATGAAAGATGGCGTCATTCAACAATACGCACCGCCTCAAGAAACCTACGATCATCCGTCCAACCAATTCGTGGCCGGATTCATCGGAAGCCCGGCAATGAACTTCTTCCCTGCAACGGTTGCGAAAGAGGGAGACCGGGTTGTGCTTTCCGGCGCATCGTTCAAATTCGTGCTTTCGCCTGAGCAATCAGCGTCGTCGTTTCCAGACCAGGTGGCAGTGGGAATCCGGCCTGAGGATCTCAACGGCCCCGTGAGTGACGCGGAGAATTCGATTGAACTTAAGGTGTCCGTAATCGAGCAGCTGGGGCACACATTGTTGGTGTATGGCTATGTGGATGAAACCCAGATCGTAGCGAGCTTGGATCCCCACAAGCACATCGAACTGGATTCCGTTATCCGCCTGTCCGTCAACATGAAGACGCTGCATGTGTTTGATCCTGTGATGGAGCAAACGGTAATCTAGACGTTGGCGAATCACCCAGGAATCACGAAATGCACATTTGCCTTTCACATTCTCCTCAAACGCGTGGAGTAGGCTCCTTGTGTACGAGAACCAAAACACTTACGACTAGCAGCACCTACCAGGGTCCAGGATGAGAGTGAGGGGCGTCCTGGACCCATCCTTTGTGAATCGAGTTGTTCGTGCTTCGAACGTCCATCATGTGAACCTCTTTGACACTCATCTTGTATGATGAGGTGTTTCTCAAGGAATCCTTCTTGGAGGCTCGGTATGCGAACTGCTTTCTTGGTACTGCTTATTGCCACAGTTTCATGGGGTGTAGGCGCACGAG
>DAOVHV010000170.1 GCA_030671645.1 bacterium
AGCGATGGTGTACGTCATTCGGTTGCTGAACTGGCTCTATCTCAAAACCGGCAACTACGGATGGTCCATCATCCTGTTCACGATTCTCATGCGCATCATCCTGTTCCCGCTGATGCGTAAGCAATACCACTCGATGGCTCGCATCCAGCAGATTCAACCCCGGCTGAAGCGCATCCAGGCGCGATACAAAGACAACAAAGAGGAAATGCAGAAGAAGACCCTCGAGATCTACCGCAAGGAAAAGGTCAATCCGATGTCCGGTTGCCTCCCGATGGTCATCCAGCTTCCCATCATCGTTGTCATCTGGCGCGCGTTGCTGTATGCGTCGGAGCAGATCCATCTGTCTCCCGGCTTCCTTTGGGTGCCCGACCTCAGCCTTCACGACCCGTACTTCATCCTTGTTGTCGTAACCACGCTAATCATGATGCTGCAGCAGTATTTCATGTCTCCAATGACCACAACCGACGCGAAAGGACCGCAGAAGTACATGGGGTATTTCTTCCCCTTGCTGATGGCCTTTATGCTCTGGAGATTTCCCGCCGGACTGTGGTTGTATTATCTGCTGACCACGGCCGCGCAAGTGGGACAACAAGCGTTCGTCAATTGGGAAATGGCGCGAGCCGGCGGAGGACAAGTTTCCGTGGCCGAGGACGAATTCATCGATATCGACGAACCGACGACGGAGAGCGACGATGGAGACACAGCCTAAAGAGGTCGAAGCCCTCCTGCGTGAGTTGCTGAGCATCCTGGAAGAGGACGTCACGTTTGTTGTGGAAGACGACACCCAAGACGGCGTCTACGTCAATTTGGAGGGTAGCCTGTTCGCTCTGCCTGAAGAGCAATCGGCATTGGCTGCACTGGAGCATCTGGTGCGCGGCGCTGTACGCCGGAAAACGGGCAAGGAACTGGACATCATCATCGATGTCAACGGCGCGGTGAAGAAACGTCGTGCCGAACTCATCCGCTTCGCTTTGACCAAAGCCGAAGAAGTCCGTCGCGAACGCAAACAGGTGCGATTGAATGCCATGCCTGCCCACGAGCGGCGAATGATTCACGTTACGCTGGCCAACTTCCCGGGCGTTCGAACCTTCAGCACAGGAGACGGCGACGGGCGACGGGTGATGATCGAACCCGACGACGCCCAATGATCGACGATACGATTGCCGCCGTTTCCACTCCAATCGGCGAAGGTGGCATCGGGATCGTGCGGCTTTCCGGTTCGAAAGCGGTAGCTATCGCCGATACCCTGTTCCGTTCTCCCCGAGGCATGAAGCTGGCCGATGTTGCCAGCCACACCATCCACTATGGAGCCATCCGATCGCAGGATCAGATAATTGACGAAGTCCTCGTGTCCGTAATGCGAGCCCCGAAAACGTACACGCGCGAGGACATTGTTGAGATCAATTGTCACGGTGGCATTGTCGCCACACGAGCTGTGCTCGACGCTGTACTGAAGGCAGGAGCGCGAATGGCTGAACGTGGCGAATTCACGAAACGAGCATTCATCAATGGGCGCATCTCGCTCGATCAAGCCAAAGCCGTGCTGGACATCGTGCGTGCGCGTACCGCGCTCGGATTGGAGGCAGCCGTCGATCGTCTAGGTGGGCGATTTACTCAAGCCTTGACCGATTTACGATCCACCCTGGCGGAGATCTTGGCCGACTTGGAAGTGGAGATCGACTATCCCGATTTGGACGTGAATATCGAAGCTATTGCGCCGCGCATCGAGGCTTGTTCCATCCGAGTCCGTGAGATGCTGTCGAGATCCGAGTCCGGGCGTCTGATTCGCGAAGGACTAACGGTGGCCATCATTGGGCGTCCCAACGTAGGAAAGTCTACGTTGCTCAATACATTGTTGTCAGAAGAGCGAGCCATTGTGACGCCGATTCCAGGCACCACTCGGGACACGATCGAAGAGAACGCGTCATTGGGCGGCATTCCGGTACGCTGGATCGATACGGCCGGATTGCGCGATGTAGATCATCTGGTGGAGGCCGAGGGCGTACGCCGTACCCGGGGAGCCATCGATCGTGCCGATCTGCTGCTGTTGATGGTGGATGCGAGTGAACCAAAGTCGGCGGAAGACGATCACGTGTTGCGCCTCAAGGCTGAGGTGCCTTCACTGCTTGTTCTCAACAAATCCGATTTAACCACAGCGTGGGACACCATTCCGACAGGTGCCTGGAGCGCATCGCTGTTCGTCTCTGCCAAGAAAGGAAACGGTGTCGAGGAACTGCGCCAGGAGATTTTGAAGACTCTCGTGACCGGGAAGCTGCCCACACGGAATTCGGTGTTGCTAATTGATACGTGGGAACGCGACTTGCTTCGGCGAGTGGGAGAACAGCTGACGCGAGCATGTGAGGTTACGTGTAAAGACGGTCAGCCTGACATGGTGGCCGAGGAATTGCGCCTGGCCTATCAGACTGCATCGGAGTTACAAGGGATCGACATCAGCGAATCGATCCTCGATGCTGTGTTCTCAAGATTCTGCGTCGGGAAATAGCGAACGCGAACTCAATTGCTGGCAATTGAGTTCGGACGAGAAGGCTCTGCCTTCTCGCGTTGGATTGTTAGAGCCCAGCTTGCGTAATGTGCCTACCAGAGAAGAGGCTTTGCCTTTTCTCTATGCAACTCGAAGAGTTGCCCTTCTCCGGTTGGATTGGGTAGTCATGTTGATCGCCATTCGATCACGAGAACAGACGCGGTCTTCACGGCGGATTGCAGAGTTCAATTCACATACTGTGACTACTAGAGAAGAGGCTTTGCCTCTTCTCTACGCAATTCGAAGAGTTGCCCTTCTCCGGTTGGACTGGGTACTTACATTGATCGTGATGCGATCCCAAGGACAGGCCTTGACTTCCGAAGGGTTGTAGAGCCTAGTTCACGTACTGAGCCTACTAGAGAAACGGCTCAGTCTCTTCTCCGCGCAGCCCCGCAGGGTTGCCGTTCTCGCAAGCAATCCGAAGGATTGCGGCTTTCTCGCGTTGGATTGTTTGAGCCCAGTTTGCGTGGTGCGCCAACTAGAGAAGAGGCTTTGCCTCTTCTCTCAAGCAACCCGCAGGGTTGCCGTTCTCTGAACAGCTCGAAGAGCTGTCATTCGGCCACTAGATCGAGGCCGCGGATTTGAACGTCGTTG
>DAOVHV010000165.1 GCA_030671645.1 bacterium
CTTCCTATTTGGCCTTGCTCCGGCTAGGGTTTACCGAGCCGCCCCAGTCACCTGGAGCGCTGGTGGTCTCTTACACCACCGTTTCAGCCTTGCCTGTTCGAGTCCGTGAGGGCTCGCCATCGGCGGTCTACTCTCTGTTGCACTTTCCCGAGGTCGCCCCCGCTGGGATTTCCCCAGTAGCCTACCCTATGGAGTCCGGACTTTCCTCCAGCGACCTCACGGTCGCCAGCGTTCCCTTAGCTCTCTCTCTGACATTGTATCAAGACTTGCGCCGATAGCTCACTACGATCGCCGGATCGGCTGCCGAGTTACGTCCATCGTTACTCGATATAGAGAATTCGAGAGCAATGTTCGCAAGCGACAATGCCTAAGCTTCCACGTGCTCGTTCGATGGTGCTGCCGCTCAACTTGAGCTTGCAGCCCGAACAGGTGGTGTGGCTGATGGCGGCGATGGGATCGGAGAATTTCTTGTGGAGCGACTCGTATTGCGAATGCAAGAACTCAGACATCAAATCGGAGAGTGCGGCCCTTTGATCGCGTAGCTCCGAGATGGAGTCGGCCGTTTGTCTTAACTGATCGTCGATTTCATTGAGAGTGTCTTGTAGCTCTGCCAGTCGTTGTTCCAGAGCCGTTTCCGCAGCGGCGAGAGCTTCCTTGTCTTGTACGATCGTGTCCATCATCTGCAGGGCTTCGTCCTCCATCTCACTGATGCGCTTGCGTTCGGAGATGATCTTGGCGCGCAGATCTTCCATCTCCTTGAAGCTGATAATGCCGGTGTCGAGACGATGCTGATATTTGCGTATATTTGCGTCGAGCTCGTCAACTTCCAGGTTTTTCATCAGGCTGTCGTGCTCCAAATGCGTGAGATCTTCCTTCTTTTTGGCAAAGCTTTGCTTGGACTCTACCACCTTGTCCTCATAACGTACGCGATCCCGTTGCAGTCGTTTGATGCGTTCGGAGGCTTCGGTCAAACGATGATCGATCGACTGAAACTCAAGAAGCTGCGCGATTTCGTGGGACACGGTTCCTCATTATGGATTGAGTTTTGAACGACTATACGGGCCGAGTTTATATGGATCAAGCACAGGCAAGACTTCCTGGCGGACAGAACCCGCCTTCTGTCACATCAGGGAGCCATTGGGAATCCCATCCCTTGGGCAAGGGGTCCCAACTTTTCTTGCGATAGTGCATGTGCCTTTTTCTGCGCTTCTTGCACAGCGGCGATCAACAAGTCGGTTAGCATGTCAATGTCTTCGGGGTCGACGACTTCCTTCTCGAGCGCCAAGCCAACCAACTCGCCTTGGCCGGTGACGGTCGCCGTTACCATGCCGCCGCCTGCCGTCGCCTCCACCTTCATCTTGGCGATCTCGGTCTGTGCCTTCTCGAGTTCTTCTTGAAGACGGCGGGCTTGTTTCATGATATTTCCCATACCACCTAAGTTTCTCACCACTCCTCCTTTACAATCTTGCCGTCGACGGCCTCGCATACCATGCGAGCCTTCTCCATCAATACTTCATGGGGGAGTGGCTTGCGCGCGACCGAATCGTCGGTTGTGATCTCTACGTGAACTGAGTCGCCGAAATGGCGCCGCACCGCTCCGGCGAGATACGGCAAGTTGTCTCGCATTTCTAGGCTAGCCTTGTGGAATGAGTGTTCAGGATGAAATGAAACAAGGAGTTTATCTCCATCAATGGATGGCGAGCCTTCGATCAGGAATGCGGCAATGGCGATTCGATCCTGCTCGATCTCCTGAAGCATGGCCTCCCATGGCTTCTTGTACTCAGCAGGAAGCGAATTGACGGCAACTGACGGCATCGTTCTTTGCGGCGCTGATTCTTGCTTCTCGACTACGGTCGATTGGGAGGGCGGCAGTTCAGCTGCCGGAGTCTCGGACGAAACCGTGCTGGTAATGCTCGCTCGCTCTGGTTCTTCCGGTTTCGAAGGAACTTCGGCCGGGGCAATCGTACCGCCGGGAAGGGACTCCATCAGCGCCAAGACACCAATCTCAAGGCGGATCCTTCGATCCAAAGACCGGAACAAATTGGCCTTGATATCCAACAACTGTTGCGAGATTCGTACGTCCATCGCCATGCGCGGCGATGGCTGTCGCAGTCGATCGCGCAATACAGAGATGACGTCGGCGAGGAATATCTCCAGGTCCTTACCTCGATCGATCAGCTGGTCGATGATCTCCATGGCCGTGACTTGATCATGGCTTTCGACGGCCTTCAAGAACGACTCGTGTACGCCGCGATCGGCTAACCCCAGCATGTCAAGTACGGCCTCTACGGTGACGGTTGTGCCGCCATAGCTCGCAACTTGCTCCAGCATGACGACGGCATCTCGCATGCCGCCGTTGGCGCGATGCGCAATCAGTGACAGCGCCTCAGTCGAGATCTCGACTTGAAGGTTCTCGGCGATGTCGCCCAAGTGGCGGGCGATTTTCTGCGGGGCAATGCGGCGGAAGTCGAACGCTTGACACCGGGAAATGATGGTCCTTGGGACCTTGTGAGGTTCGGTGGTGGCAAACACAAACATGGCATGAGTAGGAGGCTCTTCCAGCGTTTTCAGCAAGGCGTTGAAGGCCTCATGGGTGAGCATGTGCACTTCATCGATGATGTAAACCTTCCGCCTTAAATCCGTCGGTACGAAGTTGACTTCTTCGCGCAGTTGACGTATGTGGTCAATCCCGCGATTGGAAGCGCCGTCGATTTCCACGATATCCAAGGAACGGTTCGCCAAGATCACAGAACAGTTGGCGCACACATTGCAGGGCTCGCCGTTGGACGGATTGAGACAATTGACGGCGCGCGAGAGAATCCTGGCTGCCGATGTTTTCCCGATTCCTCGCTCCCCTGAAAAGAGATAGGCGTGCGCGACTTCATTTGAGAGCACAGCATTGCGCAGGGTTTGAACGATAGTTTCTTGCCCCACGATCTCTGAAAACGTCTGGGGTCGCCACTGTCGGTATAGGGAAAGCCGAGAACTTTGGTCCGTCACGATGAGATCCTTTCTTGGTCGGGAAGACTGGATTCGAACCAGCGGCCTCCTGCTCCCAAAGCAGGCGCGCTACCAAGCTGCGCCACTCCCCGAACTGAGGGGTATTATATCTCGGACACACGATTGACACGAATGTGTCCTCGTTGTTCCTTTGACAATTGGACCGAGGAATATCTCGGACATCCGCTCGAGGCGAATGTGTCCTCGTTGTTCCTTTGACAATTGGACCGAGGAATATCTC
>DAOVHV010000115.1 GCA_030671645.1 bacterium
CGCGAGCCGGGAGCTCGGCTTCGGATCGACGATAGACGATGACCGATTCCCTGGCTCCCAGGCGGAGCGCGGTTCGTGAGGAGTCCATGGCCACGTTGCCACCGCCCACAGTCACGACACGCTCACCGATCTTGATCGGTGTGTCGTATTCGGGAAAGAGATACGCCTTCATGAGATTGGTCCTGGTCAAGAACTCGTTGGCCGAGAATACGCCGTTGAGACTTTCGCCAGGAACGCCGAGGAATCGCGGCAGTCCGGCGCCGGTTCCGATGAACACGGCGTCGTAATCGCCGTCCAGCAGTTCCTGAACCGTGCGCGTCCGTCCGATGACCTTGTTGACTTCAACGACAACGCCCATCTCACACAAGGCGCCGATTTCGCGCTGAACGATCGCCTTAGGCAGTCGGAATTCGGGGATCCCGTACATCAGCACACCGCCGGCCACATGAAGCAACTCGAAGATAGTGACAGCATGGCCGCGACGGCGCATTTCGCCGGCTACTGTCAACCCGGCCGGACCGCCCCCGATAACGGCGATATGCTTGCCGGTATCGGGCTCGATGGCCACACAGCAGGCTTCGTTCTCGGCTTCCCAATCAGCGCAGAACCGTTCCAGCCGTCCGATGGCCACCGGCTCGAATCGTCCGGCCAACGTACACACGCCTTGGCACTGATTCTCTTGAGGACAAACGCGGCCACACACAGCGGGCAACGCGTTGTCCTTCTTGATCACGGAGATGCTGTTGGCAAATTCGCGATTCTTGACATGTTCGATGAATTCGGGAATGTCAATGCCGACGGGACAGCCCTTGACGCAGGGTGCATGGGCGCATTGAAGGCAGCGCTCGGCCTCTTGCACGGCTTCGTCCGACGTATACCCCAACGGCACTTCGTTGAAGTTGTGGATTCGCTCCGATGCCGGCTGCTCTCGCATGGCGGTTGCTTTCTCCTGAATCACCGCTCCACCCCTTCAGCATGCTTGGCCACGTATTTGTCCATGGAACAGGTCTCTTCTTCGTGATAGTACCCTTGTCGCGACATGAGCAAATCGAAGTCGACTTGATGGCCATCGAATTCCGGGCCGTCCACGCAAGCGAACTTCGCCACCCCGTCGACCTCGACGCGACATCCACCACACATGCCGGTACCGTCGATCATGATGGAGTTCAGGCTCACCGTGGTCGGAACTTCGAACGGTCGGGTCACCTCGACGCAAACCTTCATCATGATGGCCGGGCCGATCGCCCACACACGAGCAATTGCGCGGCCGGATTCGAGAATTTCCTTCAAGGGATCGGAGACGAATCCCTTGGTGCCGTGCGAGCCATCGTCCGACATCACGATCAGCTCGTCGCATACAGCGTCCATACGATCTTCGTAGAACATCAGCTCTTTGTTGCGAGCCCCGATGATTCCAATCACTTCGTTCCCGACCTTCTTGAGATCCCGCGCAATCGGATACAGAGGTGCAATGCCCAGTCCGCCGCCGATGCAAATCACGGTTCCGTAGTTCTCGATCTCGGATGCTGTACCAAGCGGGCCGGCGAAGTCGAGGATGCTGTCTCCTTCATGAAAATGATCGCCCATTTCCCGGGTACTCTTTCCCACTTCCTGGACCACCAAGGTCACGCCACCGGTTTCAGGATCGCATTCCACGATGGTCAACGGGATCCGCTCGCCGCGTTCGTGCAGCCTCAATACGATGAACTCGCCCGCTTTTCCCACCTGAGCAACGTCGGGTGCTTCGACAACATACTCGCGAATGCTGGGTCCAAGCGTTCTTTTCTTGAGAATCTTGTACACGCTGGTTGCGCCTCCTGATTGAACAGATCGGCCTGCATTGCAAGCCGACGCTGCATTATCCTTCAACAGCCGGCGCCGCATTATCCTTCACCAGGTTATGGGTCTCAACTTCTTGAGCAGGGGCCCTTGGCGTACAATGACCTCCTATGATGCGACGCTATTACATCGAAACAGACGGAAGGATTTTTCTTGTCCCTCGGGAGGAAACACTCGATCTGCCCACGGAGGACGAGATCCCGTTTGAGATTGAACCTATTGCTCCGTTGTCGGCATCCAGTGAAGTGATGTTTTGTGTGCCTGAATTGGAGGCCCATCCAACCGACTGGATGCGCAAAGACGATGTGCCGGCGGATCCGCAGGTTACGACGCTCGTTCGCGAGGCAGTCCATGCCAGCATGCCACGCGTTGTATCTGAAGGTGTCTTCATTCAGAACGGCCTCGTATTGCTGCTCAAGGGAAATCGCGGCTTGACCAAGGACCGCTGGACGCTTCCCGGCGGTTTCATCCGATTCGGCGAGGATCCGGTCGTCGGCCTGCTGAGAGAAATCAGAGAGGAACTTGGAGTAGGCGCCAAGATCGGCGACCTGCTGGCCGTTCGTTCCAAGCTGGGCGAACATACGCTGCTGCACTGGACCCAGTTCTTCTATCGGGTCACGATCTTCGGCAAGATCACGCCGAATCCGGACGAAATCGCCGAAGCCCGATTCTTCGAGCCTCAAGAAGGAGCCAAGCTGTTGGCCGATCCCCTCATGCGCGAGGTCATCGCGTCTCTGCTCCAGCTGATCGGCTAGAGCAGATCCATTTGAATCGACAACTGGACGTCGACGCTCCACTCCAAGAAATAGGGCTTGTATTCGAAGAACACTCCCGCAACTATATTGGCCGTGTTGAGCGGGGAGAGGATGAATTCCAGCGACATGCGATGAATGTTCGTCGGTTCGCTGCCCCAGGTTTCGCGTGAGAAATTGTAGGTCGCGTTGGCCGACAGGAAGTTGGAGATGAAATAATCGTACGACCCGGTGATATCAACGCGATGGGTCATTAAGATTTCCGGAGGGCCGGAGAAGGAGCCTTCCAGCAACAACTGGGCCCTGGGAGTGGTGGCCAGCGCGTAGTTGAAGGCACCCAAGAACAACAGATCATTGCCTCCACCCGACGGATCAAGCAATTCGTATCCCAATCCCAACTTGAGATCCCATCCGCAATAGCGAGAGAAACCCACTTCTTGAACCAAACGCGTGATCTCGGAAATATCGAGCGCGTCCAATCCACCCAGCCTGACCAGACCCGAGGTTTCGATCACTTCCTGGATGACAGCCAGAAGCGCGGCCAGTGATTCATAGGACACTGAGTCCCCGATCTCTCGTGCAAGAACCTGCAGATCGACGGGATGGAGGTGATCGGTCAACGATCCACGTTCGGCAAGATACTCATCAATGCGAGTCGCCTTGGCCAACGGCGTGACGTCGGTGAACCGTCCGGTTCCGACACCGAGATTGAACGACAGCCCTAGTTTTTCGAAGGAGGACGAACTGCGCAAACTCGTACCGGTATAGGCAAAGAGGTCTTGTTCGGTCGAGAAGTAACGCTTGTAGTTGCCGTCAGCCGTAATGACGTAGGTGGATCCAGCATCGGCGGAAATGGCCAGGGCATTCTCGAATGACACGTCGAATCCGTACTCAGGGATGTCGAACAACCGCACGTAGTCGATGTCGAATTGACCTTGGCTGATATCTCTGGCCTCCAATCCATAGGGATCGTTGTGGTACTGATATGAGAAATTCAGTGTGAGATTCGAAATGTCCGTTTTCGGAGACCGATAGTCGCACAGCGGAATAGCTACTCCTGTCCAAACCAAGGCACAGGCAGTCAGTAACGCAATGATGAACCCCCGTCGCATCGAGATCACCTCACGACAACGGTAGCTCAAACTCGATTGGGTGCAATTGAATCGTTCACTTGCCCGGGTGAGGGTTGTCCAACTTCGGCAAGACGTACTCCACGATTGCAGACCGGGTCTAGAGCCAATCGGGAAACAACGAGAGCTGCCGGGCCAGCGATTCCGCGATGCCTCCCAGGCCTACGCCCAACAATCGAATGCCACCTTCATCGAGAGGCACCCGCACCCGCAACAGCTCCAAGGCAAGGTTTTCGATCACCTGGAGAGAATCCGTGCCCACGCTCAACTGCGATTGCCGAGTAATGGTCTTGAAGTTGGGATAGCGAACCTTGATCCGCACCACTCGGCAAACCAGGTGTCCCGCCTGCAAGGAGAGCGCGACCTGCCGTGCCAGCCGACGCACATCAGCTTCTATTTCTTCGAAGTCGGTGACGTCGAATGAGTAGGTGGTTTCTCGCGAAATCGATTTGGAATCCACCTCGCCCGAGAGCGGCGTGTCATCGATACCCATGGCCAACTGCTGCAAGCGCCGCCCCGTCGATCCCAGTTCTCGAGCCAACAGATCAACAGGCGCGGTTCGAAGATCCTTGATTCGAAGGAAGCCGAGGCCGGCCAGTCGCTTGGCCGTCACCTTGCCTACACCCCAGATTTGTCCGACAGGAAGAGGATCCAGAATCTCGTAAATTTGGTCAGGGTCAATTACTGTGAATCCATCCGGTTTGTCCATCTCGGATCCCAATTTGGCCAGAAAGCG
>DAOVHV010000069.1 GCA_030671645.1 bacterium
ACTGCCCGGTTGTACAGAGACGTTGTCTTTTCAAACAAGTCGTTCAAGTCGCGGCGAGCGGGCTCCGAAAGCTCATGATGCTCGCGAAGCAGAACAAGGGTACGCTCGGCGATGTTGACGGCTTGATCTCCAATGCGTTCAATGTCGCCGGTGACGTGCTGTAGGACATGCAAGCGGCGCTCTTCCTTGTTCGATAGGGTATCTCCATGAATGCGGTCCAAGTAGATCTCGATCTCCCGTTTCAAACCGTCTACGATCTCTTCGGTTTCGAAAACCTCGGATACCGTGCTTCGATCCCTTCCCATTACGCCGCGATGGCATGCGCGAATCATCGAATCAGCCATGTCGGCCATGCGAAGAAGCTCGCGACGCGCGTGGCTCAGTGCAACCGAAGGCGTGGCCAGGAATTCGGTTGCCAAGAACTGGGGAGCCGCCGTTGCTTTGGCTTCTCTGCCGCGGATGATTCGCTTGACCAACCAGACCAGTCCACCGACGCACGGAATGAGGGCCAAGGTGACTGCGACATTGAAGAACGTGTGCGCATTGGCGATCTGCCGTGGTAGCGATGCTGATGTTAGTGCAACCCTGTTTGCGTACCACGGGATGAACGGGATGAAGACAGCTACTCCGAGTACGTTGACGAGCGACTGCGCCATGGCCAAGCGCCTGGAGGATAAGGAAGAACCGATCGATGCAATTTGGGCCGTCACAGTTGTCCCGATATTCGCTCCCAACACGAGGGCAATGGCGGCCGGGAGCGTGAGAATGCCCGCCGCGCCCATGGCAATGACCAGGGCAGTCATGGCCGAGGAGCTTTGAATGATGGCGGTGACGATTGCGCCGACGAGCACACCGACAAACACGTTCGATCCGCATGCTTCCAACAGGTTGAGAACGGTGTTCGACTGCGCCACGCCCTTGAGCCCACCGGACAGGATGCTCATGCCAAGAAAAAGAATTCCGAATCCAAGGACGATGCGGCCGACATCACCGGTCTTCTTTCCGCGAAAGATCTCGGAAAGCAGGAAACCGATAGCGATGATGGGAAGATAGTAGTTGCCGAGCTTGAACGCGATAATCTGGGCGGTGAGCGTCGTGCCGATCTCCGATCCCAGCATCACGCCGATTCCCTGTGCCAACTTGAGCGCACCGGCGTTGATGAGACCGATCAGGAGAACCATTGTCATGCTGCTGGATTGAAGGATGCCCGATGTCACTGCGCCGACGATGACGCCACGATAAGCCTTGCCTGTCAAACGCTCGAGCAAGACTCGCATCTTCTCCCCAATGGCCCGTTTCAGCGCACTGCTGAGAACGCGAAGACCATATAGAAAGAGGGCCAATCCTCCCGCCGTATTCATGACGATGGCAATCGAATCCATGAATCCCCTCGGAATTGCTAGTTGGAGAGTATCTTATAATAATCAGCGATATCTATCAAGAAACGAGATAAGTATCTATCTCGGCGAAAGAGGAACCTGCAAAAAGCTTCCTGCAAGTCGAGACCTGCAGATGATCGTTAGCTCAAATGTTGCTTCCCGACTGGTCTCATCCGATCGATTACCGGCAGTTCTCAGACGGTCGGTTTGAGCATGCACCACAGCTGCAGGCTGACTTCAGGAAACTCGGCTTCGTGAAGCAGTTCGAACCCCTGCTTGCGATAGAACGCCACGTTACGCTCGGTCTGCGTCTCAAGATAGCAAGGGAACCCGGCCTCCCGAGCTTGAACAAGTGTAGGCCTCAGCAAGCTCTTGCCGATCCCCCGGCCTTGGTGCGCGGGATCAACGCCCAGCGCCCACAGATACCAATGCGGCTGTGGCATGAGTTGACGATGCAGCACGTCGATCTGTTTCATGAGGCGGATAAAGCGCTCTCGCGATTGCTTGCTCATCAGCATGACTGAGCGAGAGAGCAGGAAGCCGGTTCGAATCTGTTTCCACAACGTTGGATGGGCATGTCCGGGCTTGGTCCAAGCGGCAATGCCCGTGACGTCAGGCGTTGTGTTTACGATCCCATATCGTTGGCAATAGACGGTCACGCCGCGCCACAAGGTTGGCATCACGCGATTTCGCTCCGCGATGTCGGGAAGAATGGCCTTCCACATGACATCGTCGGCAAAGGCGGCCGTAAGAACGCGGATGGACTGATCAATTTGTGATTTCTTCAATGGGATGATGTTTTGCATCGGCATCCTCGCTCGTTTCGTCGTCATCCGATCGAGATTCGAACCCGGCGAACAGGTCTCCTTGCTCGATCCAGGATCTCCCATGGTTGATGGCTTCCTTGTCCCGGAAAGCCGCTTCGAGGTCGATATCATATCGATTGGCGATGGCGCAGACGTAGATGAAGATATCGGCCAATTCCTCGGAGATAGTGCCGAAGCGCGAGGCAGCGTCGACCTTCAAGCCTTCAGACTTGCGTACGGCCTTGAACAGCTCGCCGATCTCTTCGCCCAGCAACAGGCACTTGTCTCGGGTGGATTGATCCTCGAACCCACGCTCTGCTTCCAGTTGCGCGACATAGGTTTGGAATTTGGCCAAGGTCGGATTGTCCTTGAGTTGTGGCATGGTCCCTCCAGTCCCGACATCATCCTTGAGAAAGCACTTGAGGAGCAAGCGATTCAGATTCGAATCTCTGGCGAATTCACGCCATCCGTGCTTTGAATCTCGTTGTTCTATGCCATTCGCTGTACAATTCCAAGACTTCAGGGGGCAGGGGATGGTATCTGTATGGGCAAGTATCGGTTGATCGTCAATCCGACAGCCGGAGGAGGCACTGCCGGGAAATCCATTCCCGACATCGAGCGAAGGCTGCACAAGTCAGGCCTGGATTTCGATCTGGTGCAAACAGAACGACCGTGGCACGCCGTTGAGCTTGCGCGGGCCGCCGCCGCGGAAGTCGACGTTGTTGTGGCTGTCGGCGGTGACGGCACAGCCAACGAAGTGCTCAACGGCTTGATGCTGGCCAAGAACGCCGGCCACACCGTCACCATGGGCGTGTTGTGCGTGGGACGAGGCAACGATTTTGCTTTCGGCGTAGGAATCCCCACCGAGCTTGCTGCCAGCTGTGAAGCGTTGACAGCCGATCGTCGCCGCACCATCGATGTGGGGCACGTTGTAGGAGGAGATCTTCCCGAAGGCCGCTACTTCGGCAATGGCGTCGGCATCGGATTCGACGCCGTGGTGGGATTCGTGGCCGCCAAGATGAAGCACGTGCGCGGATTTGTCGGCTACTTCGTGGCCGCCATCAAGACCATCTTCGTGTACTTCAAAGCTCCGTTGGTTCGTCTCGAATTCGACGGCCAGCCCATGGATCTTCACGCCTTGATGGTGTCCGTGATGAACGGAACCCGCATGGGCGGCGGCTTCATAATGGCGCCGAACGGGGTGCCCGACGACGGTGTCTTCGATCTCTGTATTGCGCGGCAAGTCAGCCGCCCGCGTATCTTTGCCGTCATGCTGAAGTTCATGAAGGGGACGCAAGCCGAGCACCCGGCGATCACCACCGGGCGAACGAATCGCATCACGGTGACTGCGATGGAAGGCACGCTTCCTGCCCACGCCGATGGCGAAACGCTCTGCACCGAAGGCCGGAAGCTGGAATTGGAGATCATTCCCAACGCCATCGAAATCGTCAGTGCGGCGCCAGGAGAATGAGTCGATTCGGCGGCAACCTACTGGATGGGGTGGCACGAGCGGTCACTCGGATCCTGTTCCGAGTCGATGCCCAGGGCCTGGAAAAAATCCCGATCGAGGGTCCGTTCATTCTCGCCACTAACCACGTGACTGCGTTCGAAATTCCGCCTCTACGGATGCTTCTGCATTCTTGCGGTGCTAGGACCTTCGTCAAGGCTGAAGCCTGGGATAACAAATTCATGGGTTGGCTGCTCGATCAGTGGGAGTCCATTCCCATCAAGCGCGGTGAGTTCGACATGGCCGCCCTGCGGACCTCGCTGCAAGTACTGAAAGACGGTGGAATGCTTGGCATCATGCCCGAAGGTACGCGTAGCGGCGACGGCAAACTCGGGCGCGGCAATGCCGGCATCACCGTCATTGCTCTCAAGTCCGGCGCCCCCATCCTTCCGATGGCTTTTTGGGGCGTGGAAAAAGCCAAAGTGAACGTCAAACGCTTCCGAAGAACCGACTTCCACTTCCGCGTCGGCGATCCTTTCAATCTCGAACGGCCAACGGGCAAGCTAACACGCGAAGACCGCCAACGCATGGCCGATGACGTGATGAGGCACCTCGCGGAACTCCTGCCTTCCGAGTATCGGGGCGTGTATCAAGAGCCTCAAGAAACCTAGAGACCGAGAGAAATAGTGATTGATTGAGAAGTGTCCGTTCGACAAGATCCCATTCAGAACGATGGCATCGCCACACTGATCGCCAAAGCTCGTCCCACACCCACCACAATCCACACGTTCGCTACGACTGAGCCCCAGGCCGCCACGACGACAGCCGTTCGGCCGCCTCGCGGATCCGTCCAGTTGGTGCGGTCGCCGAGACACGCACAAATCCCTCACCGCCCGGACCGAAGAACGTGCCCGGCGCCACGGCAATCCCGGTTTCGTTCAGCAGACTGAGCGCGAACGGTTCGGCCGTCTCACCATCGGGGATGAGGGTCCACAAGTAGTGAGTCGCCTGCGGAAGCGTTGCGATGAGTCCGGCTGCGGCGAGAGCATCGACCAGGATGCCAAGACGCTCTCGATAGATCGCGTTTCGCTCCTCGATCCACGCTTCGTCTGTCCCGAGCGCAACTATGGCGGCGCGCTGCAGTGGGTGAAACAAACCCGAATCGACGTTCGTCTTGATCCTCCGCAGGAGTTTCAGCGCCTCGGCGTTTCCCACCGCGTACCCGATACGCCAGCCTGCCATGTTGTACGTCTTCGACAACGAGTTGAACTCGATCGCCACATCCGTGGCGCCGGCCACCTGTAGGATGCTCCTTGGTCGGTATTCATCGAATCGGACATCGGCATAAGGTGCGTCGTGGCAGAGGAGAAGGCCGTGTCGCCGGGCGAAGGCCACGGCCTGCTCAAGCGTCTCCGCATCGGCGACCGCGCCGGTCGGATTGTTCGGATAGTTGAGCCAGATCGCCTTGGCCCGGCGTGCAATCTCCACGGGAATCGCGTCGAAGTTCGGAACGTGATCTCGTTCCGCCGTGAGAGGGAACCGAACGATCGATGCCTGAGAAAGCCCGGCGCCGGCGGCGTACGGCGCATATCCGGGATCAGGCAGCAAGACAACGTCACCGGGATCGAGGATTGCCTGCTGGAGATGAACGATCCCCTCCTTCGATCCCAGCAGGCAGGCCACCTGAGTTTCGGGATCGAGTGAAACATCGAAACGCCGCTCGTAGTACGCACAGATGGCGTGACGCAACTCGGAAGAGCCGCGAAGCCCGGGATACCCATGCGAGGTCGGCGAGCGAAGTGCATTGCATGCCGCCTCGATCACCGCGGGCGGCGGCGGAAGATCCGGGTTCCCGACATCGAGCCTGATCAGGTCGAGCCCACGTTCCTCGGCGGCACGGCAGTGCCTGGCCCACCGGGAGAACGGGAACTCGGGCACCCCCGCGAGGCGCACTGACGGCATCATTTTTGTGCTCCGCGAAGGTGATCAACCAGCGCGGTCAGACCGTGCCGGTAACTTGCTGCACCGAACCCCGCGATCTGGCCGACGCAGACCGGCGCAATCAGCGAGCGTAGTCGGAATCGCTCTCGCGCGTGGAGGTTCGAGAGGTGAACCTCGACTGTCGGGAGGCCGACGGCCGCGATCGCGTCGCGCAACGCAACGCTCGTATGCGTGTACGCCGCGGGATTGATCAGGATGCCGTCGGCCCACGCCGCCGCGTCGTGCACCGCGTCAATCAAACCTCCCTCGTGGTTCGACTGGACCGAGCGGACCTCGGTGCCGGCATCCGTGCCCATACGCTGTAGCACGCCGTCGATCTCGACCAGTGTTGTTCGTCCGTACACGTCCGGCTCGCGCGTCCCGAGAAGATTCAAGTTCGGCCCGTGCAGCACAAGGATGCGCAGCCCGCTCTCTTCGTTCGTCCCGTTCAT
>DAOVHV010000049.1 GCA_030671645.1 bacterium
GAAATGATGTACTCGGCTCCCGTTCGCAGTAAATCGTTCAACTCGGAAACTGACAATCGCAGGTTCCCTTGAGAACCCAACCCGGCCGGGATCGTGCGAAATAGGGATTCACCGATCGATTCAAGTGATGGTTCGATTTCAGAGCGAGTGAGGGGAGTGGACATCAGTCGGACACCGCAGTTGATATCGAATCCTATGCCTCCGACAACGACGACACCCTCCTTGATATCAAATGCCCCAACGCCTCCGATGGGAAATCCATACCCGGGATGAATGTCAGGAAGCGCAATGGCTGCGTTGACAATACCCGGCAGGCAGGCAACATTGCGCACTTGCTGCAATGCCGACCACTGGACCTGATTGTCTTCGTCCAAGATCAACTGGTCGATCGTGTCGCGATCGGCGAACACCACCCCGGGCACCTTCATGGCACCCTGTTGAGGAACCATCCATTCCCCGTCACCCATCGGGATCAGATTGCTCTGTGTCGGCATACCCGTCTCCTAGACATCGACAACCGCTTGAACAACCCACGTCTCATCACGTTGACTCACATCCAACCCCAGGTAGCTGATGCCCTTGACCTCAGTTCCCGGCCGATGTCGGTCGCGATCCAGCATCTCACCAAACGCACAACCGATGGCGGAGAATCCTAAGAGTTCGTTTCCCGCTATCTTCACCCCGAATCGGCTAAACACAAGTCCTGATAGTTCTTTTTGAACCAGTAATTCTGACAACCACTCCACCAGAAGCTCAGGAAGCGAAGGTGCAGACACTGCCATTCGGTACTCGGTCCGAGGTCGAATCTCCTCGAAGGCGAACATAAGAGAAAACAGTGCTCGAGCGGCCTCACAAAACGCGTCTTCGATTGTGTCTCCCGATGCGCGAAATCCCATATCGGCCGTGTGGTCGAGCCACTCGATGGGCGTCATCCTTTCGATCCCCCCAGTCTCGTAGTGAACAGCGGAGAATACACGACACCTTGCGGCGTCAGCGTGCTTTCCATCAGCGCGATGTGATCGACCGGCATCTTCAGCGGTGCGATGGGGTTGAGTTCCGAAATTAAGCCGGGCAAAGCAGGATCTGGGCGATCTTTGATTCGGGCCAGTGTCACATGGACCCAAGACTCTTTCCTCGTTTCGGGGAACCCCAGGTCGACGAGACCATCGGATAGGGCTTGTGAAAGCCGACGGAATGATGGCGAAGCCTCTCCTCCTACCCAGATCACTCGAGCGCGATCGACGCTCGGAAACGAACCCACCCGATCCATGATGCACTCAAAGGGCTCGAGGTCTTGGCACACTGCACGGCACAGATCATCCAGATCGACCGATAGGTCTGGATCGATGTCGCCTAGAAACCGAAGCGTGATGTGATAGTTCTGTTGGGGAACCCAACTCGCCCGCATTCGGGTTTGCGAGCGGAGATGTTCAGCCGTCTCACGAATCGCCCACTGAAGCTGGTTTTGTATCGGAATGCCGAAAAACGCTCTCATGATCTCACCAAACCGATCTTACCACAGTTCGCGCAGGCATCTCCTCAGTCCTCTGTAAACCGTGTGCACAATTGAACGCGCCGTGTCGACCAGTCCGACGCGTTGCTGCATCGCGACCACAGGTCTACAATGGCGGCATGGTGCGACAACTCCGGGTGACGCTTCTGATTGCTGGCTTTTGCCTTCTTTCTCTCACAGCGGTGGGAGCGGATATCGTTGTTTCCACAGACGGAGCCGGAGCGTTTCGCTCAATTCAGAGGGCCATCGATTCTGCCAACTATGGTGACATCATTCTGGTCAATCCGGGGATCTACGAGGAAACTCTGGTGTTGGCATCGGGGATCTCTATTCGCGGTTCCGGACCTTCGCACACCATCATCCGCAGCAGCTACGGGTATCAGCCCGTCGTCCGGGGATATGTTGTCGGCTCGGTGGTCATGGAAGGAGTCACGCTGGAAAGAAGCTCCTCAATGCTGGAATCGGTCGTGGTCGATCTGCAGTCTTCCCAGGTCGTGTTCCGGAATTGCCGCATCACCGGAGGACAGGAAGGCGGTGTTAGGTCGACGGGACTTGCTTTGCTCTCATTCGAGAGCTGCGACATCGAAGCGAATCTCGGCTACGGACTACAGATTTCCGATGCAGCCCAATTGACGATCAAGAACTGCAGCATCACGAACAACGACTCGGTCGGACTGCATCTTTACGATACCGCTGCAGTGATCGAGAACTCAATCTTTCAATGGAACGCATGGAGTGGCATCGCGCTTGAAGGATCAGCGAAGATAGACTGTGCCGAGATCACGCTTTCCAATAACGGGAGCTGGGGGCTCAACTTGCTGGATTCGTCTCAAGCGGATTTCGTTGATTCCACTTTCCGTACGCAGGCATTCGGCAACGTTTTCATCGACGATTCAGCTTCGCTGGAACTGAAGAATTGCCGACTGACCGGAGGAACTCAGAGCAGCATTGAAGCGGGTGGGTGGTCCGAACTGCGAATCCTGGATACGCAAATCACGGAAGCATTCGGCGATGGGTTGCACCTCTTGGAAAACAGCAACCTATTCATGGAACAATCGGTGGTCGCTCGGTGCACCGGCAACGGGCTGACGTTGGAAACCGCAGCAGTCTGCCAGCTACAGCAAGTCACCGTGGCCTACAACGGAGGCCACGGACTCGAGTTCCGCGGGAACGACATCTCGGTGACTCAATCCATCTTCGCTCTCAATGGAGGAATTGGATTGAGTGTTACGCCGTCCTTGGGAACGAGTCAATCCTTTCACTTCCGTTACAACAATGTCTGGGGCAATCGGTCGGGCGACTACTTGGGCACTCATCGTTCGTCGTCGGACATCTCGGCTGCCCCCGAATTCGCCGATCCTGGGTCCGGTGACTTGTCCCTCTCGACACTCTCGCCATGCATTGGAGCGGGTGCATTTGGCCTGACGATGGGTGCAAGCTCCAATCCTTGGTGGGGCGGGGGAACGGAACTTGGGATTGGATTCACTCGAACCGAATCGGAATGGGGAGCTTTGGAGGCGAGAGTCCGATGGGATGAATCCACCCTGAGTTCTGTGGATGGGCACGTTTCCTGGAACTATGAATGGGAAGCCGGGCGAGCTGAAGTCGCTTCCTCCCTTACAGGATTCCGTCATCTCCGAACACAGGGCTCGTTCTCGTATTCACCGTCCGCCGGTTTCGAAATCTTGAGAGGAACCATGACTCCCGCATTCGGAATTATCGGGATCCTGGACGGCGCGGCCTCCCGATGGCAGGCCTGGGGAAACGTACAAATCCTCGGGGAAGCCGTCTCGTTGCGAGTTGGGAGCTCATACGAAAGACCGACCGGAATCACGAGGCAAGACATGCACCTGACTTCTCAAACCTTCTCCATATCCGGGGATGCGACGGACCTCACGCTCACCAATCTGGCTGTGGGATGGCAAAACACGATCACCTTTCGCACAACCTCTTCGCTCCTTGGAATCGATCTACGCCTCATTCCCGACCTGCGGTTGGCATTGACCGCACAGTGGCATCTGCAAGATGGAACGATCCAGTTCGAAGGCCGGTCTTATCTCAGACAGCTGGGAACTTCTTTTCTTTCGCTGGCATGGAGCGATGGGGCGTCCACGCGGGCATCCGTCTCTCTGCAATTACGATCCGGACAGTTCGAGGATGGAGAGGCTCGCGCGAGCATCAGGTTGGCCAATCTGGAATTATCCGGCTCCTTGGGAGCGAACTCGAAAGAGGGCCCCAGGTTCAGGTTTGACGTGCTGATCGATACGAACCACTGGTTCCTTCCTCGGATCAATCAACCCCCGATGCCTGCGTATTCGCATTCGCCGTTCGAACCCGAAGCAGGTGAACTCATCGAATTCAACGCCTCTGCTTCGCATGATCCGGATGGCAAAATCGATCAGCTATGGTGGGATTTCGGCGACGGCGAAGCGGCCATCGGACGCATCGTCCAGCATGTCTTCCAAGAGGCGGGCGAATATACGGTTACCCTAACCGTCTCCGACCAAAGCGGGGCCGTCACCACGTTGGTCGAAACCTTAGTCGTTTATGAACCACAGACAACGCCGGTAGCCGCCTTCACTTGGGCTCCCGTTTCGGAGGGCGGCTCGCGGCTGCAAAGATCGTTGCGGGCCGGGGATCGAATTCTTCTGGATGCCACAACCTCTTATGACCCTGACGGCGAGATCGCTGAGTACAGCTGGGATTATCAATCGGACGGCGTGTTCGATCGGACCACGTCTGAACCACGAATCGTCGTCGATCCTCTGCCTTCGGGCACCTGGCCCGTTACGCTACGGATTGTCGATCAAACCGGGAATTCTGATGCCGTCATGCGTGTCATGACGATCGAGGAATTGAAGCCACCTAATGCGCGATTCGAGTTCTCTCCCGCCATCCCCGCCGTCGGTGATCCGATTCGTTTTCTCGACACATCGATCGGATGGGATGGAACGATTGTGAGCTGGGAATGGGACTTCGGAGACGGACATACGTCGCGCGAACGTGAAGCCATTCACCGATATCAAATCCCGGGAAACCACCAGGTTCGGCTGGTCGTTCGTGATTCCGAAGGTCTTCACGATACGCTTCTCCAGACGATCGCTGTGCAGCTCAATCCGGAATTGGTGCCCATTCAGCAGGTGTGGGCGCTTCTTATCGGGATTTCCGATTACGCCGAGGTGGAGGATCTCTCGTATGCTCGCCGTGATGCCGAGGGCATCGCGACCTGGCTCCTTGATACCGGCGTCTCCGCCGATCACATCCGTTTGCTGACGGACGAAGAATCCGTTCTGCGGGTTGGGAACGAGGCCGCTCTGGACACCCGCTTGGCGACCTTGGTGAATGTTCGCGAGGGATTGGGCTGGCTCCGGCAGATGGCTGAGCGAGACGATCTGGTACTGATCCACTTCTCAGGACACGGCTATCAAGGCGCCGATGATAATCTGGACGAAGGCGATGGGGTCGACGAATTCTTCGTGCTCCAGGACACACGGGCCGCCGCCAAGGACGATACCGCTTTGCGTGACGATGAGTTCGGCCGCTTTCTCGATCGCATCAAATCCGATCACGTCTTGATATTCTTTGACAGCTGCTATTCGGGAGGGCTTTCCCGCAGCCTGACACCGGGATCGCGAGCAACGGGAGATACCGCCGATGTCTTCGGCGATTTTGGGCTCGAGGGACGCTTAATCCTATCGGCTTCGGGCGAGAACCAGGATGCCTTTGAATCTCCTCAGCTGGGACATGGCGTCCTCACTCATTTCTTGCTGGAGGGCTTGGGTGGTGCGGCCGATCTGAATACGGACGGTCATGTCACAGTTTGGGAGCTGTTCGAGTTTGTGCGGTCCGAAGTGCCTCCCTTTGTCGAGGCAGAGCGTGGAGAACGTCAGGTTCCTCAGTTGATCGGGGAAGGCGAGTCGCGAATCGTGTTGGCCCGATCGCAACTCGCCGAGACTCCCGAATTCTCGTATTGCCCGGCCATCCCGTTCGCCGGCACCTTGGTTCATTTTCGCAGCGAGACGGACTCCGATGTCGATCCGGGGTCTCTTGTATGGGATTTCGGAGACGGTGCCACCGCCATCGGGAACGACGCCGTTCATCGGTACACGACCCCCGGCACCTATTCCGTGCGGCTTTCCGCACGCCGTGGCACTGAACCGGAGCGGGTCAAAGAGCTTGCGGTTTCCGTTTCTGATTGGGCAACGGTGGCTGGAGTGAACGAAGGAACCGATCAAGCGATCGTCTCGGTCGGACGCCAACATGGGGTCGGTGTTGGCGATCAATTCGGCCTGTCCGCAGCTGAGAAAGAGGCTGGAAACGAACGCATTGCTGTTCTCGAAGTCATCGAGCTGATTGATGAAGATTCAGCGGCCTGCCGGATCATTGAATCGGAAGCAGGGCTGATTTTGGGAGCCAGGCTCGTTCCCATTCACGATTCCGACAAACCGCCGTGCTTCGGGTCTCCCTAGACTGTCGAGTTTCACAGTTGTGTTTTCAGGAAACAGTGAGGCGTGAAGTGTAAATGGTAAGTCGTGAGTGGTGAGAAGTTTTCAGCGGTCAGCGGCGCGTGAAACAGTGGCTATGTTCGATGTTCTACGTTCTAGGTCAAAAGGCAACAGCACTTACCATGAAGAACATGAAGGTCTTGAAGGAAGATCCCCACTGTCTTGGGTACGAAGACCGAAGTTTCGCATTTCTTCATGCGCTTCGTGGTTACCAAGCTTCTGCGGCTCTTCACCATGAAGAACAGGAAGAGCTTGAAGGAAGGTCTGGCACTGCCTTGGACACGGCGATTGAGCTCTCCGCTTCTTCATGATCTTCATGGTTGATTCGCTTGTATGGCGGCTACCCACACTCTTCATGGTTAGCAGTGTTCAATCCCACAGCTCGCATTTCGGAGGGTCTGAAGTGTCAACCAATTGCGAAACTGGATACCCTATACCAGTCCTCGTACCAATTCGCAAAGGAACAAGCTCCGCTTACTCTTCCAACTCGACTGTAATCAGGAATACGCGTTCCGGACGATGAACCTTGAGAACAATGCGGTCGCCGGGGCGCTTGGAGTCAAGCAACTCTTGCATATCCGAGCAAGAGTTGATCGGGATCGCATTGGCATAAGTAATGATGTCGCCGGCGAGCAACCCGGCTTGCTCGGCGGCCGTTCCCTGGACAACGGCGGCGATTCGAATACCGGCGCCTTCCGTTTCCTCACACTGGATTCCCAACACGACGCGATCCCGCGAATAGTCGAACGTCAGCGTTTCGACCGGATGTGTAGTTACTGACACAAATGGGATCACCACGGTGGGTTGATCGATCATCTCCCCGGCCTCCGTCCCCCTTCGGTCTTCGTCGGCAAAAGGATCGGCCAGATACACCGCGAGCTGAATCGTACCTCGGAGTTCCTCCAGTGCCGAGTGCGACCGAGAAGGTGGGGCGAATTCGAATTGCAGCGCCTCATCGGTGCTCAC
>DAOVHV010000162.1 GCA_030671645.1 bacterium
CGATCCTGTCTTCAGGGTACGAGTGGAGGCAAGGTCAGCTGATGATGCGTGGGCATTGGAGATCGTCCATCTGGCCATCCGAGGAACGCCTGGTGTCCAAATGTCGCACGTCTCAAGTCTGTGACGTGGCAAACGCGTACTGCCCCAAGAGGGGCAGTACGTAGGAGTTCGGCGCAAAGCGCCGAACGTCCTGGTTTATGACGAATGTGAACTGAGGGCGCGTACTGCCCCACGAGGGGCAGTACGTCGGAGTTTGCGAACGGCGCAAGCCCGGCCGTTCGTCGGAGTTTGACGCACAGCGTCAAACATCCGGTTGGATGACGAAAAGAGAACTGGCTGGTTGTCAGGACCCTAATGCGTTGTGCACAAAAGTGGAGGCTCACCAACACGAGAATCGCTACGGATTCTCGTCCCAACTCGCAGAGTTGGCAAGCATGCGCGTTCAAAGCGATGTTCCTTCGTCGAGTGGGGGGGGGGGCGGGCATGTCACGCTTGAGAGCTCAATTCGATGGGTCTCGCGCAATCGGAGGGGCTACTGAGGCCTGGGTAGGTATCACAGCGAAGCGTAGTGATTGGTGTAACTGCTGAAGAAGCAAAAAGAAAGGGCCCTGCTGTGAAGCAGGGCCCATAAATGTCAGTCTGGTTTAACTTGCTACCAGGTGACCAAGAAGCCGACGGTCCACTGCGTGAATGCGCCACTGTCGACGTTGACTTCCAGACCCATGTTGAACGTGAACTGGGTTGCAACCTGCAGCGTCATGTTCGCGTCGATGAGAGCGATTTCGAACAGCGCCAGACCACCGTCGAGGAAGTAGAAGGTCAGATCGAAGCCGAACGGACCGCAGCAAGCGTCGTCGTTCGTTTCAATCCCGTACCACTCGAAGTAGTCGCCGGCGTCCGCCGAGAAATCGGTAACAGCGGTGAACGTAACCGCTCCGATGTCGCACTCCAAGCTAATGCCCACGATGGAGATATCACCAATCACGAGAGGAGCCTGAACTCCTCCAGTGGTGGCAACGTCAATTTCGAGGTCAAAGCAGACGATGTCGCCGAACGAGAAGTTCGGGCTGAACGTGAACTGCTTGTCGTTCAAGGTGAACAGAACTTCGATGTCGAGCGTCAGCCACGGAAGGTTCGGGATGGCGATGGCGCCAGCCGTGAACTCGATGTAGTCGAAACCATCGCAGTCAAACGCGATTTCTACCGCAACATCAGCGCAGCAGAACGGGAAGCCGAGGTTGATGGTAATGCCGGTCCAGTTAAGGTCGCATACGCCCACTTCAACTTCAACTTCTCCAAAGGTGACTTCCACGGCAACTGTGACGTCGCCGGCAACTCCGGAGCCC
The DNA here is from genome assembly GCA_030671645.1 of bacterium. GTDB lineage: Bacteria > Bipolaricaulota > Bipolaricaulia > UBA7950 > UBA9294 > SPBW01. The sequence goes on from DAOVHV010000162.1 coordinate 1,347, forward strand.
GAAAGAATCAAAGCGACGGAGTTGTCTTCAAGCGTGAAGTCGGCACCGAAGCTAACGCCAGCGATGGAGACACTGACCGTCGTGTTCCAGCTACCGAAAGCCGGCGCCGGGGCGGGAGTGAAGTCGAGCGCGGACGTAAGAGTGAACGCACCGAGCACGCCGGCTACGGTGAAGTCCTGGTCCGTCCATCCACCATCGTCAAGGTCGGTGACGGACGTAAACGTCCAGTCTCCTATCGTGTAGGCTACCGTCAACACAGAAGTGAGGCCGATGGCCACGCTAAAGTTCGTCTGCTGAGGATCAATGGTCACATCCGTGTCCCAAGAACCGCTCAGCGAAGCGGCGAAGCCTGTAAAGGCCACACCAAGTACACAAATCAGGCTAAATACGAGAGCCCTTTTCATTATTGACTAACCTCCTTACGCAGTCTTCTTACATTCTACATCTCGTTGCTTGTTACAAGCTTGTGACAAGAAGCGTTGCTCTCCAGTACTGCGAGAGAAATTCTGTGTACGTTGGACAACCACCTCCAGGACTCAAGATTCGCCTCTCCACTAGATCTTGATCCATCATAGCTCTAGGTCCGTTTGATGTCAAGTGATACACGTTACACTCGCACTTTCCGCTATTTCCAGCCCTCTGTTTGAGCTCCGTCTACAATCCCAAAGTGGCCAGAGCTATTCCGATGATGCCGACCAACAACGCGGTCAGAGAGATGAAAAAATTGGCCTGCACTCGTTTCGCCAATGAACTGGAACTGGTAGTAGAAACATCTTGAATCTGCGTATTCAGTTGCGCGATTTCCAGTTCGGTTTGAGAGACACGGTTTTCCAGCGTCGAAAAGTCCGCTCCCTGCGATGTGCCCAACTGCGATTGCAGGATCGTGACATCGTCAGCTACCTTGAAGATCAAATTCTTGAGCACATTGAGATCTTCCAAGGTGACCGATTCGGGGTTATTCTGCATGTACTTGATGGCCCGTGAAATCATGGCCGCCGCATCGTAACGATCAAGCGCGGCGTCTCCCTCATAGCGTCCACCTGGAAGCCCGCTGATGATTCCCCTCGCGGCCAGATACTCTAAATCCTCATACGCCCAATGATCTCTGGGCACGTCCGTAAACAAACCGCCCGTGTTCGGCGGCTCGACATGACCGTTTCCCGTTTGTCCAAAAGCTGCTCCACCTAGAAGCCCGATCAAACACAGACTGACAAGAAGAATTCCTCGATTTCGTTTCACTGGTACCCCCCCATGGCAGGAATTAGTTTGAGTATAGTACTCGGCTTGGAATGCGTCAATTGGCAACGCCGGATCGCCCCGAGATTGGAGCATCCTGTCAAAACGCAACGGCTCTTCACCATGAAGAACACGAAGTTCATGAAGGTGAGCCCAATATGCCCTTCGGGCGCGGAAGACAGGACATTCCTTCAAGCTCTTCGTGCCCTTCATGGTCGATGCTCTTGTATGGCAGTTGGCTATGCCCTTCATGGTTGGGCGTATTTCGTAATGGGATGCTGGGAAGTGGGCTTCAGACACTCGTCTCAAGAAGAAAGAAACGTTCGGCGGTGAAATCTCGACGGGCCATGTTCCCCAATCGCTGCGCGATGAGCGGTCGTGCCATAGCCTTTGTGGCTGGCAAATCCATACACCGATGCCCGCTTCTCCAGTTTTTTCATGATGTCGTCACGACCAACCTTGGCCAGGATCGAAGCGGCGGCAATATGAAAGGAGCGCGCATCTCCTCGCGTCAATTGGATCGACGCCGGGATCGATTCGTCCCCGTCTCCCTCCCCCAGGGAAAGACCTCGATCAAACAAACCAAGATCTGCCCTGATGCCGCGACCTAGGCCATGATCTGGGCCGTTGCCTAGACATCGATAGGATCGAAGGGCAGCAATACGGCAAGACTGCACGATACCCAGGCGATCGATCTCGAAGGCCGAAGCATGGCCGATACCCCAATGCG
>DAOVHV010000028.1 GCA_030671645.1 bacterium
AGCACGTTGATCATGACATCCGGTATGGCATGGGCGACCAACTGCTCGAGTAGAGTGGAGTCATTCACCGTGCGTGACATGAGCTGCCCGGTCTGCTTGTCCTCGTAGAAGCGCAGCGAAAGGCGTTGCAGGTGCCGATAGACCTCGTTTCTGACATCGGCCACCACGTGCCAGCCGGCCACGTGGGCCGAGTAGCTCCGGACGAATCGCATCACTGCCCGGATGAAGTAAACCCCCAACGCCAGCAGGGCCAGCCGCGCGAGCAAGGCCATGGTCTCCGGACCTGCCTCAGGGTCCGTGACAGCCGAGATCATCGCCCTCACCAACCAAGGGCCGAGTAACTGAATGCCCACGAGGACCAACATGCTACCCATCGTCAGCGCAAGTGGTATTTTGTAGCGCTTTACGTGGCGGAGCATCGACCGCAGCGATTTCAAGTTCTCACTTCTCCATTCTTACTTCTTACCTGCAACGTCGGCCGCTTTGGAAGCTGCGGCATCATCTCTCCCCTTACCCAAACACGAATCTTACACCAGAGCAAGTCCACTCCGCAGGTGCAGGGGGCCAATGAAGAGTTGGCGATGCTGCTCCGCTGCTCGGTGGGTTCTTGGAGTTTGTCGAGTTCGTTGGATCCAGTCCATGGTCTGTAGTGCGAAGTCCAAGGACCTCGGTTTGTTGAGTTCTTAGAGCTCGTGGGGGCCAGTTCACAATCCAAACACGCCGCCGAATTGCCAAACGTCCCCAATCTGTGGTAGGGATTGCGAACTGCTTGACCGATACCGAGCAGTTCGCTGCATGCGCACCTGTGTGGCTCTATCGATGACGTTGCCATGTTGACCTGGTGCGTTCGCTTGTGATAGGCATAGATCTGCTTCTTGGGAGGTGCTGGGCATGATCAGTAGATGGGGATGGATTTTCCTTGTGCTTTCCTGCCTTCTCTTGCTTTCTGCGACCGGTACGGTCGCCGTCGATATCGAGGAGGCACTCAAGGATGTACCACAGGAGATCCTTGACGTGATTGATGCAACTCAAGGCCCTTTGAGCGAAGGGGCGTTCCTGATCATCGGAAGGGTCAGCTTCTCCGACGGTCGGTCGATCGAAGGTGGCGACTGCCCCGAGGTGTACGTGGCCTTCCTACGAGGCATCGACGTTTCATTGGCCGTCTATTCCGGAGGATGGTTCGCCACCGAAAGGGCCATCGACCCGTACTACGCGGACGGTGGTGTCCTCAAGCTCCGAGCCACAGGCCATCAGCCGGTGGATGTCCCGATCACGGCTAAGGAGCCGATCGTCTTCATTGAAGAGGTCGCTCTCTTGCCAGATGACGAACATGTCATCTCGGGCATCGCATACGATGCCGAGGGCCTTCCTATCTCCGGGTTGACTGTAGATCTCACTTACCCGATGTCGTCGTACTGCTATGAGCCACTTCAGTCGACGGTCACTGATGATGCGGGGACCTTCAAGTTCTCGTCCCTCTCATCGGCCGAACACCAGGTTACGCTTGGCGCTCCGCACGGATACGTGGCGGCATGGCTCGATGTCACACCTCACAATCCGGAAATCGATGAAGTGGTGGAGCTAACCATGCATCGCAAGCTGCAGATCGCCATCGACTTCGTCTACCAGCCTAATGGAACTCGTGTGCTGACTGGTCCTGACGTGATCACAGGGACAGCGGCATGGGAGGCCTGGGTGCAAGGTTTCGATTTTGAAGACGGCGGCCCGGAATACTACGAGCAGGAAGACTTGCGGGATTTGGAGCTGAATCAAGATGACGGCGAGTTGTACTTCCGGACCTTCTACGTCACTGGAGAGAATGGGTTCTACCGTGTATCCGACGCCAGCTTCGATGACGTTGTCGAAGCAGCTGAATCCGTATACGGTATCAGTCGAACGCTGTGCGTCGTCGGTGGCGTGTATGTCGTCCGCACCTACTCGGAGAATCACTACGCGAAGTTCATCGTCCGAGCTATCGAGCCGGTGCCGTAGGAGTTCCCTTCGAGGCCCGAAACTCCATCGATTCCAACGGCTCGACTGTCAAGCTGTGAGCGTGACCCGGGCAGTTTGCTCGCAGCTTTTTCCCCTTGTGCGCGGCCTCCACATCAGAGCGGCCTCCTATTCCGGGCATCAATTGCCTGATTCCAGGGTCTCAAGAGGCCCTCCCTGTCCTGGAAACACACCGAACCAAAACGCGGCGCCTTCACGGAAGGGTTCAATCATCTCGAAGTTCTCAAAGGCAATGCCTCCAGGAATTGGCGACCGGCTTGCCCAGTATTCGGTACGGCCGTTGACGCATCCTCGTAGCAGCGGATGAGGATCCTCGGATCGCCACACTTGCGTTGCGACCTCGCCGTAGTACTTCCAACCGATGAAGGTACGGGGGGTATAGTCGGCATCCTCTGGGTGCTCTTCATTCGGTGTCGCTGCGAAGACGACGTGGCCTTCCGGAGTCATGATCAGATCGTCGAGACCGAAGCACACGCGAGGCGCAAAATCGGGGCCGTCAAACGCCGGCCAAAGTTCGAAGGCCGATCTTGTCCCGCCACGGAGATGAAGCGTTCTCAAGCGTGCGTAATTCCCCATCGTCGCCGTTACGATGCAACTAGCCAGGGTCCTTGAGCCTTCCGTCGTAAACGCTGCGATCTCAATTTCGTACGGGCGATCGACACGAAAAGTGAGACGTAGCACAACCTTGGCACCGCTTCGATAGGATTCGACATAGACATAGACGGTCAGGGTTTCAACGTCGCCGTCATGTCCGACAACGCCGCGGGCCGGCTCGGTCGGTTCGCGTGGAGTAGCATCGTCCGGTGAATCTGCGCTCCAGAAACGAAGGCCGTCAACTTCGTCGAGTTGGCTGAATTCCAGCTCGGAAAAGCTGCGGGTCATCGAGCCCTGGATCACGGGCTCGATGGCGATGTAGTTGAGCATCCGATCGTCGGCATGGCCCAGGTACGGTGAGTAGACACGCAGGAGGCCGCGTGGCCCCGTCATCGGCCACAGTCCAACGCGCAATCCTTCGGCATGCCCCCACACGGGTTGGGCAGGGTGTTCCGATGATGGGCGAACCCAGTACGGCCCGACCTCGGGGGGCGCCAAAGGCTTTTCAAGCGCCAGAGCGAGGTAGCCAGCGCAGACGATGCACGCACAAACAATCATCCTCATCCATCGGCTCAGTCCCATTGGCAGCAATTTCCTTCCCCGACCGGCGTGGTTGTACTCATGCAGAACGAGCATAGCCGAGAAGAATCGTGAGAGGCCATTCTCGTCATTTGCGGCCGCACATTTCAGGTGCGCAATTTGAATCCACAAGCGGAGGCTGGATGACATAGAATGGTGCATGTCTGATCAAACAAGCGCCAATTCGAAGATCTGTTTGGAATGCGGCAATCACGACTTCCCCGATCACACAATGGTTTGCCCGGTGTGTGAAAGCAAGGGGGAATGCATCATCGATTTTCGAAACTCGGATGAGCGATTATTGCACGGAGCAGCGCGCTTGATAGAAGAACGAAGTCGAACAGGATTGGAGGGCTTGGTCGGCGGGCTTGAATTCATCGTCATCAACACCGAACCCGAACACCAGCGCGGGGCCGCGGAGGAGCTGCTCGCTCGTACAGGGTTGCACGTCGCGGATGCCTTCGAAGATTCAGTGTCGCGGACGGCTATCTTGCAGGCGCCGGGATCGGCGGATATGCTGATCACGTCTCGAAAGGACGCTTCTCCGTTCGCTTCCTTCACCGACTATCCCAAATCGCGGCATCTGCCCGCGACGCGCCTGGAGACGTTCGCTTTCTCATGTCGCGATGTGGCGGAATACACGCGAATCCAACGAGGCCGCGGCATCGAATTCATGACTGATGGCCCTATCAGCGGTCGGCAATTCAAGTTCATCCAAACAGTGCCATCGCCCTACACCGGCCTTTCTATCGGCCTAATCGAGAGATCGGGATCCGAGCATTCCTACCGCCTTCCCGAATCGGTCGATCTCGATTGGCACTTCGAGAAGCCGGCGTTGGCGTACCTTGGGAACATTGGCCGACTAGATCACACCGCCACCCGCGTTCGCGCCGAGGAACGCGACGAGGCCATCCTCGAATTCATCAATCTGACGAACTACAGGTTCGAGTTTGCCATCTACGTAAAGTCGTTCAACTCGATCACCAATGTGGCTCGGCTATCGGCGAACGACTTCGCGATGGTGTTCACGTCGGGCATCGCCCCGTTTGCGGACTTGAAGACATCCGGCCCCACCGAACGGTTCACCCACAACTACGGACCGAGGACTCATCACTTGGCCTGGGACACGAAAGACATCGATGAGGTGTTTGCCGGGTTGGTCGATGATGGGCAAGAGTTCTTGCTCGATCTGGTCGGCTCGCCGGACGAAGGACTGAAACAGACGTTCAGTGCCATGTCCCCGCACACCCTGCTGGTCAATGAGTACATCCATCGCTTCGGCGAATTCGACGGTTTCTTCACCAGGAGTAATGTCACACTGCTCACTGAGGCTACGGGAACTCAATAATGAGCAACAGCATTGAGTTCCTTTGAGTTTGGCAGAGCCAAACTCTGGAAGCAGTTCACGAACAGCGGCAGAGTTGTGACTATGTCACAACTCCAAGGAACCCAGCTCCGCCGGGTTCCCGGTTGCTTGGGAGTTTCGGCGTTGCCGAAACATCCTGGTGGGATGGGCGTTTCAGCTTTGGGAGAAGACTCGTAAGAGCAAGAAGCCTGGAGAGTTGTGACCATGTCACAACTCCAAGGAACCCAGCTCCGCCGGGTTCCCGAGTTCCCAGTTCCCCTATAGCACAGAAGGATGATGCCGCGCGGAGTGACAAATCCCATCTGTGCTTGGTGTCACTCGAATCTTCGTTTCACGAATTGACGGAGCTTCTTCCCGTGTACTAGATTGCTGCAAAGAAGGTGATATCCATGAGGACGCACGTTTCTTGCTTGCTCACTTTCGTCTTTCTTGTTCTCGGCTCCTTCACGACACTTGTCTTCCCCGATGATATGCTGCATCCGGTGGAGATTCTTGTCATCACCACGTCGGATTGGACTGACGTCCGGTTTATCGGTGGTTCGCTTGTCGTGCAGTCGTACGAGATTCTGGAGGGCTCAGAAGCACCCGGCTTACAGGTCGTGGCAGGCTCAACGGTATCGATAGGGAAGAGTTCGTACGATCAAACACGGATCGCGGTTCGCATCACAGCATACTTGGCCGATTTGGCTGAAACGTGGATCCGGATATCCATCAACAAGGGGCATATTGGAGCGACCACGATCTCCTTCCATGCCGAAGATGATGAAGCGTTCGCTTCTTTCACTCACACCGGTATTGTGCAAAACGATTCTTCCGGCAACATCAGGATTTTTTACCTTCGCACGTCGGAGATCACTTCGCGCGTTGCCGTGCAGATTGTCGAGGCACCGTCCGAGACATCCGTCGGAGGGCGGAAGGTGCTCGCCTTCTACTACCCGTGGTATGGAACCCCTGATGGACCAAGCGGTCGGTGGGTACACTGGAACCCCAACCAGTCCAACTACGCCTCGACACACATTCCGGCTTCCGGCTATTACGATTCGCTGGATCCGGATGCCGTGCGCCGTCACATACGCGAAGCGAAGGCAGCAGATATCGACGGGTTCATTGCATCGTGGTGGGGCATCGATTCGTTTGAGGATCGAGCGTTTGAGGTGCTTCTACATGTGGCAGAGGAGGAGGACTTTCTGGTGGTTCCTTACTACGAGGACGCCAAGTCGCTCTCGCAGATCGTGGCGGACATAGGCTTCATCGTATCACGCTACAGCGGCTCGCCCGCCTTTCTCGAAGTTGAAGATCGCCCGGTGATCTTCTTCTACGTTCGCGTAATGGCGAAATTCAGCTTGACGCAGTGGGCGAGTGCTTTTGCGTCTCTGAATGAACGCGGGCGTATTGTCTTCGCCATCGCCGACAGTCTTCAGTCTGAGTACCTGTCGGTCTTCCAAGGTCTCCACACGTACAATCCGGTGGGCATGTCTCTTGAGATAACGGCGGAGCAGTACGCGTCCGCCTCCCTGGCAGCCCGGCTTCAGGACGCTCTTTTCGCCGCAACCGTGCTGCCTGGCTATCAGGAGGCTGTATTTCGAATGAGCAGCCCAGTGGCTGATCGAGCGAACGGAGAGACCTATCACACCTACTGGAACATCGCTCGCGCCAGCAAGCCGCACTGGGTTCTTATCACCAGTTTCAACGAATGGCACGAGGGGTCGGAGATTGAATCCAGTGTCGAGTTTGGAACCACGTATCTTACACTGACGGCGGAAGAAGCCGGTGTCTGGCGATCGGACGAGACCGCTCCGACCAACGATGGCAGCGGCGATCGCGACAGCGACGGCGTGCCGGATGAAATCGACTACTGCCCTGATTGGCCCGGAAGTGAGATCACCAACGGTTGTTAGGGCAACTCAGCTTTGCTGAGTTGCCCTAACAGCCAGCCTAGCCACCTATGGAACCGTAATCAGCAGCGTGTACTCGAACGATTCGTCGGAGTAGAAACTCTCCACGATGACGTAGTACGTGCCTGCAGCCAGCGTGGCCTCAATTCTGCTCCACGATCCGTCGGCATCGTCGTTGTATGCCACTTCCCACAAGTCTTCGTCATAGATGGTCAGTGTGGTATCGTAACCCTCGGTCGATCCGGACCTGGGTCTGGTCTCGAAGACGATGGTCGTTTCCTCGCTGAGTACGAATCGGAACGAATCGATGTCGCTCTCCAGGCCGATGGCCGCTTCGATCAGCAGCGCTTCGCCGTCGGACCATTCGATGAGCTCCGCCGTCTCGTCGGTGTCGTTGGGCTCCGTCTCGGACATCGTCTTCACACTCTGAGCCACCGCTCGTAGGCGATAGGGAAGCAGCGCCGTCTCTGTGCCAGCGGCTTCTACCGTGACGAAGTAGTCTCCCCCATCGAGTGACACCACGATTCGGCTCCAGAGCGAATCACCGCTGTCGTCGTTTTCACTCAGGCGATCACCGCTGGGCGTGTAAAGGGTGAGTAGCGTGTCAAAATCGCCCACATCGGATTGGGATTCAGTCCAGATTTGAACGAGCGTCGGGCTTTCGATCGTCAACTTGTAGAAGTCGATGGTATCGTCGGCATCGAGTATACCGTCAGCCATCCAAGTGCCGGCATCCGGTGACGTCGGCGTGAGTGTCGTTGCTTTAGCCGAGGTGTCGTTCGGCTCGTCATCTATGTTTAAGACGACCGGCGTGATTGAAAGGTGATAGTCTCTAATGCCAACCAGCGGGTATATGGTTTCTTCGACCCGAACCGCATAGCGGTCGCCCGGCTGAGGACGTAACAGAAGTCGGCTCCAATAGCCCTCTCCTGAGTCGTCGTCGAACGCAATCGGCAAATAGCGCCCTTCCGTTTCGCTGTACTGATAAAGGATGAGCACAGTGTCCCCGGACGTCGGTCCGCCGGTTTCGATGTGGAGCGCATTGCTCACTCCCATCAAGCCGGATTCAGGGATCTCAAAGCCGAAGAAATCGGCGTCTCCCGGCGGCACTAGGGACGCGAAAAGCAAAACGCGTCCGGTAACTTCGCCTAAGTCGTTGGCTTCGAGAAGACCGTCGTTGGACTCGATTTCGACGCCGTTTAGGACGACAAGCGAATAGCCCTGCACGCCGCTTTCGATGCTGTCGATGCGAATGCGATAGGTACCGGCCGCGAGCGTGGCTCTAAGCAGTCTGTCTTCGGTGGCATCAATGTAGTTATCTTCGTTATCAAACAGAAGGACGCGAATCCCGTATTCGCCGTCTGTGCCTTCGACGAGGATGAAGAGGGTCGAATCGTTGTCAATGACCTCGAATGAATACCAATCCAATTCGCCTGGGTGGGTAAGTTCTCCCGTTACAGTGAGCGTTGTAAAGGGCTCGAAGAAAGCACCGAGGAACACGGGGTCGGATTGCGCGGCAAGGGGAAGTGCGAACCCCAACAACAAAACTATGATCACGACTGTACCAAAACACTGAGTTCTCATGACGACCTCCCAAGAGAATAGAAGTATATCTACTCTTGCTAATACCCAAATCCCAGTATGGCTCCCACAGCAGGAAGTATAGGGAGCAAAGCCATTCCGAGGAACTCGGTGATACCCTCGGGAATGCCGAGCAGATAAAGCAATGGCTCAGTAAATGCGCTGGCCAGCCCCCCGGCCAGTCCTCCCAAGATGCAGCCGCTGATGTTGCCGTCGGTGCCCCAGATCTTGCCGGCGACGAGTACACCGGTGGCGGCTCCGAGTCCGTCGAACACGGTCAGGCTGCCGATGACGACAGCCGTCTTGCCAAAGCGGGATTCGATCTGAGGAGCGATTTCACCGATAACTGTGACAGCAACGACCGCTCCTGCCAGACCGCCCACAGTTCCTAACCCAACCTGGCCGAGCCATTCGCCCGTCGATGGTGCCGCCAGAAGGGGGCAGCTGGAAAGCAAAACGGCCAACACCCCCGTGATCAGAATTCTCATGTTATTCACTCCTTCTTTGCGTAGCACTGAAGATTGCATTGCGGGAATCATTCCCGGTTCGATGAATCCGTGGATCGGGGACGAAGACAAACTCGGGCTGCTCAGATACAGTAGCAGAGCCAGAGACATGCAGGATCATCGACACGACCAGAGCGAGCAGCCATACCATGCCCATTTTCTTCGTTCCCCCTAGATCTCGATCCGCGTTCCGACACCTATCTCTACGAAGTTATCGCCGAACGCATCGCGAATGGCGGCGATGGCGGTGTCTCCTGTGCAATGACTGGCCCCGACACGCCGAACTCCTAACTCGAGTAAATCGGCGATTACGCAGTCGATGGCCTCCTTCTTCTTGCGGAACAAGTGGAATCCGCCCAACACGAGTGCCATTGGAGCGCCGGCCAGAACGGTGGCTCTCCTGACGAGTTTGGCGATGCCCATGTGGGCACAGCCGGTAATGAGCGCGGGACCCTCAGTTCCGTCAATCAGCAGCGCCTGCTCGGGGA
>DAOVHV010000076.1 GCA_030671645.1 bacterium
TACCAGGTCCCGGGAAACCCGGTCCCGGCGGTGATTTGTGCGCTATAGACACACACGTTCTGACCGTAGGCCGGGTCCGGAGGTGGAGCGGGGGTCATGATGAACTCCAAGGTCGTCGTGACGTCGGCGCCGAACGCGCACAAGCTGAACAGGAATCCCAGGGCAACGACCAAGCCAGCGACAAGGGTCGCCCGCATGTTGGCGTTGAACCCTAGCCAGCATGGACTATCGCTCACGGATGGTGCGTTGTGCTTCATGGCCCTCTCCTTTCCCGCGGTGGTATCCGTTCCATGTTTGGCCAGACTTGCCTGATGTACATGTACTGCGCTCATTAGAACGTCACCCCCACATTAAGGCTTGCCTGACGTAAGCCCGTTCGCCCAAACAGGACAGAAAATGTAATGCGGACCGGCGTGAACGTCATGCCGAAGTTGGTCGAGACAGAAGACAATCGGAGGGTGTCCGCTTGTTGAGAGATCCCGACGTTTATCCCGCCCGAGAATGTCCCTTGTGAGGCGCTAACTCCGAGGGAGATGCTGGTGGCTTCCAGGTCGGATGCGAATGTTGCCGCTGTGGTGAATTTCCCTGTCATCGAGCCGAACGGAATGTCGATGTTACAGCGAACGTTTGCCGATTGGAATCTGAACTTGTTGGATAAACTCACGCTGGCACTTACGTTGTCACACCAAGAGAAGCTGAAGGAGTAGCCACCGATCAAGATCGGGAATAGCGAAAAGGACCCCGATAATTCCAAGTCCCCCCATTTCGAGAAACTTCCGCCTCCGCTCAGCCTGAGTATGTCAGCGCTACAGGGATCAACTTTCAGGCTAAACCAGAAAGGAATCCCGCAGTATTCCAGGCCAGTCACTGTGATAGTTTCGTTCCACAATAGAAAGTCACACATCGTGGATTCGGGATCGACACGTCCTGGGGCAGAGTATCCTTTGACCGGACTTGAGCCACCGTCCGCGCTGATATTGGTCACGCTGCGAACAGTTACTCCGGGGTAGGGTTCGAAAGTCATCGTGAAAATGTCCCCGACATGGAATGATTGGCTTTGCACAGGATAGTGGAGCGGAACGAAATCCGCATATGGATTGGGAAACGTGACGTCTTCGATCATCAGCAGGTTATTGAACGAGAACCCGGGGAATTCACCAGAAGTTTCAAACCTTGTCTTGACGTACATGAGATCGCCGGGTGGAATCACCACCCAGTTTGGGAAGTGACTGACATCAGTAACGGTTTCGAACGGCACCGCATTCCAGATCTCGAGCTTCATATCGAATAGGCCGAGATCGATGAATCCATCAATAATTACACGCTCAAGGCCCGCGATGTTGATAGCGGAATTGAGATGGAACTTGGCATCCCAAATCGTCGCCGTGAAGTCAAGCTCGGATTCAATGCCGAATTTCAGCAGAGTCATCTCTGCAGGCGTGTCGACTTGAATTACGCCGATCAACGACGCAGGCACGGGCATCACAATGGTTGCCAGGCTGTACTGTCCCGAAACATCCAGCAGCTCGCCGTACGCCTTTCGCCCCGCAGAAGTCAATATCATCAAGAACGAGACAGATACAATGAGCGGGAATACCCAATGGTGCCTTCGATCGCCAACCCTCCGCATTGCTGCCTCCTTGCCGCGCGCAATCTACAATCTCAAAACTGAGCAAGAGGCATATCTTGGCGAAAGACCTATGTCATACCCTGAAGCTCCTCGATGACGCGAACAGTGGCTATGCGCCATGTAGCATTCACATCAAGAAGGGGATAAGACACATCTCCGTGATCCTGCCAGATCGCACATGATGAGTTGATGCCCCTCCTGCCAGTTACTAGTGTTCTTCAATACCTCCATTTGCACCGAGATCCCGATACCAAATTCGAACACAGATAAGGAGAGAAAACGGGTGGACAAGCGCGCAGAAACCTTGCTGAAAGAACACGTTGCTCATGTGCCCACATCCTCCTAACCGTTGGCGGCTCTGCGACCACGAACTCATTTGAGTTCGGGAACCCTTCGGGTTCCTTGGGCGAATCCTGTGGGATCGCCTCTCCCACGCTTGTCGCGTGGAGGCCAGTAGCTTTGCGTCACATGTTGTCCATGTGTTGCCTTTGAGCAACGGAAGGTAACAGTATAGACTTAAAACCTTGTGTAAGTCCAATCCGGAGGAGAAGATCCGCATAACGGATATAGCAAGCGGCCGGCAATCAGCTTATCTGCAAACTCCTTCTCTTAACTTGTGGTCCAGAACCACTAGGGAATGAAACCAACCGTCGTGGTCAGACGTCCGGATACGATCCAGCCCCCGCCCAACGAGAACAGCGGAGACTGATTGATGCCGCTGATTTGTTGAAGTGCAACCGCCACCGATTGCCCGAACAATCCACCCTCGGCAAGAAGCAGTGTTCCATTCACGGTGAATGTCGGCAGAAAGTTGAATGCGAATGAGAGGCTTCCGGATCGTGCATACAAGATCCAGCGAAATGGAAGGCTTTCGATGGACCATCGTCCTAACGGCTCCAGCAAAGCTCGATAGCGGACGCCGGCATGAATCGTACTCAATAGACCCAAGCGAGGAACGAGTTGAAATGTCAAATCCCCGATGAGATTCGTCTGATCTGCCACCGATCGCATCAGTCCGATGCTCGCATACGGGCTGACGTTCTCTAGCCCCAGTCCAATGCCGGCACGCATCCCCCACACTGACTCAAGATCTGCTTCGATATAGGCGCCGATCGATGCCAGTAATTGAACCTGGCCCTGGACGCGAAGCGGCATCAGATCGAGATCTACCCGGAACCCGACTTCGGTCAGCTCAAACGCACCGCAACAAAAAGCAATCAGCAAGACCAATCCAACACCGGCGATTACCTTTCTCATATGCACTCCCTCATTGCTCATCACACTCCCATGGGAGTGTCATCCCAAATCCCAGGCAACTAATGAGAAGGACTACTGAAGCTGCAGTGCTAGGCGAGCAATCTATCCCGTTCGCTCCAGACTGATCCGATACTCGCTGGGATGCCCAGGCTCAATGTACAGCGGCGCGGTGTCGAACCCAACCGCCCACCACGTGAACGTTCCTATAAGCGGATCGAATCGATAGAGTGCACCTCCGTCTCCACGATCGCAGAGCCACACACTACCCTCGACCACAATCGGACGACGGCATCGTCTTTCACGGCAACGAAGTACATGCCGGCTTCGCCCAGCAACTCGAGCCTGCAAGAGCTGCTATGTGATATGTATTACAAAACCCAGCCGATGAGCAAAAGGTATCAGACGCTTGGCGCGCGTCTTCGAATCTTTGAATAGCAGCAATAATGCGGTGCCGACATTGCCTTGATGCCCAGAAGGACCCTCGGTAAGGACTCTCTCGACCAACTCATCCAGCAGATGAGTTGCCGATCGAATACCATGCATCAATTGCCTGGGCAACATGGGGGGATGTTTCGTGCAGCAAGTTGAGGAGATTCTCAAGCAGTACTGGGGTTATGACGACTTCCTTCCTCTACAACGCGAGGCCATCCAATGCGGCGTCAGCGGTCGCGACTCACTTGTCGTCCTGCCCACCGGCGGTGGCAAATCCCTCTGCTTTCAGGTTCCCGCCGTTCGCCTACCGGGGTTGGCCATCGTGGTCAGTCCACTCATTTCGCTGATGAAGGATCAAGTTGACGCCCTCACCGAGTGCGGCGTCGCCGCTGCCTGCATCAACAGCAGCCAGACCCATGACGAGCAAGACGACATCATCGCCTCCATTCGCCGGGATGAACTGAAGATCCTCTACGTTTCACCCGAGCGGTTGATGATGACCGGATTCGCCGATTTCTTGAATCAGCACACCATTTCCATGATCGCAGTTGATGAAGCCCATTGTGTCAGCATGTGGGGTCACGATTTCCGCCCCGAGTACCGTCGGCTGGGCAGTCTCAAGAATACGTTTCCAGAAACTGCCATCCACGCCTACACCGCCACTGCCACCCAGCATGTGCGCGACGACATCGCGGAGCAGCTTCATCTGGCCGGACCAGAGATCCTCATCGGCTCGTTCGATCGTCCCAACTTGATCTACTCGGTTGAGCGCCGCACCGATGTGCTGCAACAGGTATCTGATGTACTCGATCGCAACAAGGAAGAATCTTCGATTGTCTATTGTATCCGTCGCGCCGATGTCGACGATCTGACCGAACGACTGCAAAAGGCTGGATACAGCGCGGCTGCTTATCACGCCGGCCTGACCGACGATGCGCGCAAGCAAGCTCAGAATGCCTTCATCAAGGAAGACGTCGACATCATCGTAGCCACGGTAGCGTTTGGGATGGGTATCAACAAACCCAACGTGCGCGCTGTCATTCACGCCGGAATGCCCAAGTCGCTTGAGCACTATCAGCAAGAATCCGGCCGTGCCGGTCGTGACGGCCTCGATGCCGAATGCGTCCTGCTGTACGGCGGCAACGATTATGGAACGTGGAAGTACATTATCGAGCAATCTGAGTCTGAGGAAGCCAAGCGCATCGCCTTGGTCAAGCTGGGTGACATGTCGGCCTATGCGTCCGGCGTCACTTGTCGGCATCAAGCCCTCGTATCCTACTTCGGCCAGGAGTTGGGTGTCGACAACTGCAAGGCATGCGACGTTTGCTTCGGCGACTTGGAGCTGGCGGAAAATGCGCTGGTATCAGCCCAAAAGATCCTGTCCTGTGTGTTCCGGCTCGATCAGCGTTACGGCGCCGACTACACAGCCAGTGTGCTGGTCGGATCGAAGGAACGGCGGCTGCTGGACGCCAACCACGATCAGCTTTCGACGTATGGTTTGCTATCCGATCACACCAAGAAACTGGCGAGAGATTGGATCGAGCAGTTGGTGGGGCAGGGCTATCTGGAGAAGCGGGGAGAGTACAACGTTCTCTCCATCACCGAACGGGGATGGAAAGCCATTCGTGGCGACGAGACGCCACGCCTGCTCAAGCCGACCGAAAAACCTCGCAAACGGGTTGCTCCGGATTCTTGGGAAGGCGTCGATCGCGGCTTGTTCGATACGCTACGTGTCCTGCGGCGCAAGATCGCAGGAACCCGAAGGGTTCCCGCCTACATCGTGTTTGGGGATGCCAGTCTGCGTGACATGGCACGGCGCCGGCCGTCTAGTGTGGAAGGCTTGCTCGAAGTCACCGGCGTCGGCCAAGCTAAGGCCCGTCAATATGGCAAAGAATTCGTGGCAACTATTTCCGAGTACTGCCGCAGCCATGACCTAGAGCAGGAAATTGACCCAAGCGTTAGGCCCGCTCCCAAACCAGCGCGTGTGAGCAAGCGCAGGAGAGTCCGTTCCACACTGAATCTCACCAAGCAGCTCGCTTTCGGACGATTCAGCAAGGGCGAATCGATAGTAGCTGTGTCCGACGCCATCGAGAAGAAGCCGGAGATTGCCTTGAAGTATCTGCTTGACTACATCGCACAGAAGAAGCTGACCTCCCCCGAACCCTGGGTAGACGCCGCCACCTTCGCCCGCATCTCAGAAGCTGCCAAGAAGAAGGGAACCGCCCGGGTAATAACGATCCTGAAAGAACTCAACGGCACCGCCGACTATGACCAGGTTAAGATCTCACTGGCGTGCATCGAAAATGCCAACTGATCGGTCTCCCAATCCGACCCAGAGAACGGACCGTCAGGACCGTTCTCCAAGGAACCCTGTGGGTTCCCGCCTGCATCCGGAATCAAGGCTAACATCCTGATCTATCCTGCTCGGCAACGTGGGAACGAATTGGCTGAGCTTCCGTTCCCATCCCAACTCGAAGAGTTGGCAATCGCCTGCATCCAGA
>DAOVHV010000172.1 GCA_030671645.1 bacterium
ACGATTTGATCAAAGACATCGATGATTTGAAGGAGATTCTAGGGGTTGTAACAGACAAGGTTCCCGGGATTCTGCGTGGATTGCGGGATGTGCTTTATTCCAAGGACGCGGCGGAAAACATGGCCGATGCTGTTGCCACGTTCTATACAAAGCTGGTAGACGCAGGCATTCCCAAGGATCAAGCGATGGATATGACGAAGGGCTATATGATCAACCTTCGCGATATCTTCGGCGGCGAAGGCGGCTTCAAGGTCAACATCACAAAGCCGGATGATAAAGGGAAGGAAGACTGAGCCCGGTGAGGTCTGCACTTGGAGGACTGAAGAATCTATGGGCGGGGATCGTGATTGCCGTTCTCTTCCCCATCCTCGTTTGCCGCATCATCGGATTCGCCATTGGCTTGATGTGGACGCGGCGACGTACGCGTTCGGCGTTCCGGCGATCGCTGCTGCGCGCCGGACTGACTGCCGAGGAGGCGGAGTCCTTAGCCGGCCACCACCAAGCAAGGATTTCGTTCCGGGAATTGCTCCGCAATCGGCATCGATTCGGACGTTGAAACCACAGCTTGTGTCGCTGGTGGGTTCGGAATAACATGACATGAGTTCGGGACGTGGCGCAGCCTGGTAGCGTGCTTGCATGGGGCGCAAGAGGTCCCCGGTTCAAATCCGGGCGTCCCGACCAGATTTCCTCTATTCTTCCCTCTGCACGATGAAGGTATCGATGGAGCGTCCACTGGCCGACAGCGTGAGGATGTCGTCGATGACCAAGGCAACGGGAATGGCTTCTATCTGCAAAGCATTATCAGCAATCGTTCCTACGACGTAGTGCAGCAGTCCGTACCGTCGGAACACGGTACCTGGAACGAGGCTCGATGGGGAAGCGATCAACGGGGCGCCGCCGCCGCCCGAGATGACGTGATGGATGCCGTTGGCGTAGATGTGCTCATAGCAATGGACGGAGCTGCTGAACACGACGGCAACCCCATATTGACGGAAGACGGGCTCCCAGGCAGTCATCAATCGCGCGTTTTCTCCGGAATCATATGCTGCGCTGTAAAGAGGATCGGCTGTAAACACGACGATGATTTGATCCTGCGCTTGGCTCAGATCCTGCTTCAGCCAAGCCGTTTGCTCTTGCATGACGGCTTCTTGCGTGAGGTCGGACAGCGTCGAATCCAGGCCCACGAAATGGATGGGGCCGTAATCGAATGACCACCACTGTTCGTCACTCAGGCCGCCGCCGGAAGGAAGCGCCAGGTTTTCGAAATAGAGGCCGTCGTCACGATCGTGCTCTCCGATGATCGTTAGATAGGGGCGTGTTCGGCCGAGATCGGACATGGCCCAGAAGAAATTCCGAAACCGCTCCTCGGTCGGGTACTGGACCAATCCGCCGGAGTGAAAAACCAAGGAGACGCCGGTCTGCTGGTTGATGGTGTCGGCGACCAGTTTGTGCCGATCGGGGAACGAAGCCGTTGCACCATAGACAGCAAACGAAAACGACCGAGTACCCGGCTCAATGGTGTGGAACGTTCCTACTTCGGTTGGATAGACGGCGTCACCTTCGTAGAACACGAGTTGATAGCGATAAGTTGTTCCCGGCATGAGGTCGTGCAACCAAATTTCCGCGACGCCCTCGTGACCTTCGTAGGTCAGGGTTTCCTCCCACTGTCCGGTTAAGTCGTAGATCTGCGCCAACGAGTAACTGAAATCGAAGCCCACAGAGCGGGTTGTCTTCCAAGTCAACGCCACCGATTCTTCGCCGACAGCTCCCAGAATGGGCCCCCACGCCCATGGAGGCGTGGACTGCGCCGTCGCGACAAGAACGAAGGCAACAAGAGCCAACAGCGCAAGAATGGAAAGAACCGATCGGCGGTTTACTGTACTGGTCATACCTCACCTCCTGCATCCCCGGGGAATTGCGCCGAAGCCGACAGAATTCCGTGTCCTATTCTTGCATGGATTGAGCGATCGGTCAATGTTTGCGAGCCATGTTCAGAAGCAAGCGACGGCAGACTTTGGCCGCCGCCGCTTTCGATTGCTTAAAGTGGGCTACGGTGCAGGCACCGTAGCGTCATGGAAATCGGCCTCCCAGATGCGCGCGAGTGTAGTTCCTGCGGTGTTATGGTTGTGGGCTCGGAATCGCATTCTTGTGACCAATCCCTGATCAAAAGCGATTTCAACCCACTCGTGGCCTTCGGCGTGTGGATCATGCTCCGACAAGGATCCTTCGGTTCCCATGTACACATCGACCCAGGCACCGTCGCGATACACATCGATATCCCAGGAAAGCAAATCCCTGCCCGGGGCTGAGTCCCCCACCAACACGCGGATACGATTGGACTGAAGCCCACCGGACGGTGCATTGAGGATGATGTAGGACGTCCATTCTCCACCGGCCAAACTGTAATACTGAGCGTTTGTATTGTAGTTACGGTCGATATCATCATCGTACGCACGCTCTTCCACAACCCAGTTGGCGGCCGGATCTTCGTGAGATACCGGCGAAACCCATCCGATATCCTCGGACGTTCCCACGGACACGGTTCTTGTTCGCGAATCCTGCGCTCCTTCGTTGTCCGTTACCGTCAGCGCGACACTGTGCGTTCCGCTGGTGGCAAACGCATGGGTAACGAACTGCCCGCTGCCTGTGTTGCCGTCTCCGAAATTCCAAGCATAGGACGCAATGCTGCCGTCCGAGTCACTGGAAGAGGACGCGTCGAACGAAACGACATCGCCGACGATGGGATCGCTCGGACTGAAGTTGAAGTTGGCCACAGGAGGAGCGTTGGTCGGAATCGGAGTTAAGGTCACGGACACCGCACTGGCAAGCCCGGCAATCACCGAAACTTGTCTCGTTTCCGATTGATACCCCGATTTGGATATCTCGACAGTATGGATTCCCGGCGTCACGCCTGATTGCTCGTGGGTTGTATAGCCGACAGGGGTTCCGTCGATCTTCACCAGCGCATTGGTCGGACTGGAGGTCGCGCGGATGCTGCCCGTGGTTGGGCTCGGCGCAGTAACCTGAAACGACAGTGTGTCGAATGCCCAATCACCGCTTGCAAACTGCGATTGCATGGTGCCGAGAATGGTATTTCGGAACGA